>NZ_JBTMMT010000031.1:0-73868 GCF_055517075.1 Micromonospora sp. DSM 43699 | reverse complement strand
AGTGCGACACATCCATGAACCCGAGCATGTCTGGGCCTGGTCCCGATGGCGACGACGCCGCCAACACCAGGCCCGAACATGCCACTACCGACGACGCGGCTACCCCTGACCAACTGCCGTTGCAGTACTAACCCCCCACCAGCCCCCCCCACCAGCGTTGCGATCCTCGCCCGGCACGGTGGCCGGGCGCAGCGCTGCACAGGACGAAACCTTCACGCCGGAGTCCATGGGGTTGCGATCCTCGCCCGGCGCGGTGGCCGGGCGCAGCCCGCGATCCCATCGGTCAGCCTGGCATTGCCGGTAGAGTTGCGATCCTCGCCCGGCGCGATGGCCGGGCGCAGCGGAGGCAGCCCCGCCCGTCGCGCCGCCGAAGGGCGCTGAGTTGCGATCCTCGCCCGGCGCGGTGGCCGGGCGCAGCCGGGCGGGTGCGCGGCGTGTACCCAGCCGATCGGGTGTTGCGATCCTCGCCCGGCGCGGTGGCCGGGCGCAGCAGGTAGCTACGCCGGTTTTCCCATCCCGGCTTCTGCGAGTTGCGATCCTCGCCCGGCGCGGTGGCCGGGCGCAGCGCGGAGACCTCGGCCGTGTCCGGGTCCGTCCGGATGTTGCGATCCTCGCCCGGCGCGGTGGCCGGGCGCAGCGCCACCGCCACGCTAGTGCGGCTATGCGCCGTCGGGTTGCGATCCTCGCCCGGCGCGGTGGCCGGGCGCAGCCGGTAGCCCTCGGCGTGCATCTCGCCGCGCCATCGCGAGTTGCGATCCTCGCCCGGCGCGGTGGCCGGGCGCAGCCCGACCGGCGTCTACGTCTGGCCGCGGTTCTACCAGCCCGGTTGCGATCCTCGCCCGGCGCGGTGGCCGGGCGCAGCAGCAGGAACAGCATGGCGACGTACAACAGCAGAATGTTGCGATCCTCGCCCGGCGCGGTGGCCGGGCGCAGCCCGCGACGGGCGGGTGTTCCTCGCCGGCCCGATCGAGTTGCGATCCTCGCCCGGCGCGGTGGCCGGGCGCAGCCAGGTGGGCGAGCGCGGCGTCGCCGGCGCTGGTGCGCTGGTTGCGATCCTCGCCCGGCGCGGTGGCCGGGCGCAGCGACTTCGTCCAACGTCGTTGCCCGCGCCCAGGCCATGTTGCGATCCTCGCCCGGCGCGGTGGCCGGGCGCAGCATCCGCACGAACCGGCCGTCGTGGAGCTGCCCCACGCCGTTGCGATCCTCGCCCGGCGCGGTGGCCGGGCGCAGCTCGACGGTTCGATTCCGTCAGGCGGCTCGGGCAACCGAGTTGCGATCCTCGCCCGGCGCGGTGGCCGGGCGCAGCGATGCCGGCCGCCTGCATGAGCTTCAGCTTGTCGGCGTTGCGATCCTCGCCCGGCGCGGTGGCCGGGCGCAGCGAGCCGGCCCCGGAGCCGGAGCCGGCCCCGGAGCCGGAGTTGCGATCCTCGCCCGGCGCGGTGGCCGGGCGCAGCCGGGACCGTTCGGCGGCTTCGTCGGGCAGCGCCTGGTCGTTGCGATCCTCGCCCGGCGCGGTGGCCGGGCGCAGCGATTCAGCGCGGTACCCGCCGGGTCCGCCGGGTCGTGTTGCGATCCTCGCCCGGCGCGGTGGCCGGGCGCAGCGTGGGTGGGGAACGTCGAGTCACCGTTCCACGAGGCGTTGCGATCCTCGCCCGGCGCGGTGGCCGGGCGCAGCCCGGACGCGTCCAGGTTGATCGCCCCCGGGTGAAACACGTTGCGATCCTCGCCCGGCGCGGTGGCCGGGCGCAGCCCCCCACCTGTCCGTCGGCGTGGTCAAGGCCGGCGAGTTGCGATCCTCGCCCGGCGCGGTGGCCGGGCGCAGCCTGCCTGGCGCGCGTTGAGCGCCCCGCCGTTGAGCAGAGCGTTGCGATCCTCGCCCGGCGCGGTGGCCGGGCGCAGCGCGGGTCCGGGTGGCATCCCAGGTTCGCCCCCCGCACGTTGCGATCCTCGCCCGGCGCGGTGGCCGGGCGCAGCTCGGCCAAGCCGTTCAGTCCCCGCGTGAGTACCTGCGGGTTGCGATCCTCGCCCGGCGCGGTGGCCGGGCGCAGCACTCGGGGACGTCAAGCCACACGTCCGCGCTGCCGCGGTTGCGATCCTCGCCCGGCGCGGTGGCCGGGCGCAGCTGCCGCTTCCGGCGCGCCTTGCGCTGGCTCTTGCTCTCGTTGCGATCCTCGCCCGGCGCGGTGGCCGGGCGCAGCATGGTCACGCCGTCGAGCTGGAGAGCCGGCCGCTTCGTGTTGCGATCCTCGCCCGGCGCGGTGGCCGGGCGCAGCTTCGGCGGCGGCGCGAATCCTGGTCAAGGCACACAAGGTTGCGATCCTCGCCCGGCGCGGTGGCCGGGCGCAGCGGGCCACGTGGTGCAGCGCCAGCGCCGCGTAGTCCAGGTTGCGATCCTCGCCCGGCGCGGTGGCCGGGCGCAGCCGGACGTCGCCCATGTGCGCCTTGAGTCCGTCCGCAGTTGCGATCCTCGCCCGGCGCGGTGGCCGGGCGCAGCTCGATTAATTCCGAGTCGACACCGCCGCCAATTTCCGCGTTGCGATCCTCGCCCGGCGCGGTGGCCGGGCGCAGCGGTTCACAAGCAGCAAATATAGCGATTAGGCGATCCTTCATCGACGTGCTCGCAGTCCGTTTTGACTCTCTGATCCGGGTTTTTGACCTCGGAACCCTCCGGGGTTTTCGTGTCCACTAGGGGTTCCTAGATCACTAGTGGTCCGCGTGGGTCGATGGGTCGTGGTTTGCCGAGGTGTTCGACGTCGTCGAGGGCGTGGGCTGGTAGGTGGTAGATGCGGATGCTGTCCTGGGTGGGGTCGATGGCGTCTTGGAGGGCGGCGACGAAGCGGACTTTGTCGGTGTCGCGGCAGACTACTTCGAAGACCGATTTTTGTACGCGGTGTCCGTATGCCTCGCAGATCTTGGCGACTTTGCGGAGGCGGCGTTGCCCTTGTGGGGTGACTGTCTCGACGTCGTAGGTGACGAGTAGGTCCACGTTCAGTTCACCGTCCACGGCTCGTAGGCGACCGTGTCTCCGCGGAGGTGGCGGGCGAGTAGTCGGGCTTGCACGAGTGGGAGCAGCGCGGCAGGCACTTGGCGGTTGAGTTGCGCGTGCGGCCACTCGCGTTGTCGGCTCTGTTGCCAGGCTGCGAGCACGGTCTTTCGTCCGTTGTCGGTGAGTCGGTATGCGTTGTTTGGTAGTTCTTCGAAGTCGGTGGGGGTCAGCTCTCGTCTGTTGAGCATGGTGAGGGCGAGGCGGTCGGCCAGGAGGGGTCGGAACTCTTCCATCAGGTCGAGAGCGAGGGCTGGTTTACCGGGTCGGACGGCATGGAGGAAACCGATGTAGGGGTCGAGTCCGACCTGTTCGAGTGCACCCTGCACCGCGACGCGCAGCATGCCGTACAGGAAGGAGAGCAGGCAGTTCAGGGGGTCGGTGGGTGGTCGTTTATTGCGGCCGGATGCCTTCCAGTCGGTGTTGTCGCCGAGGAGGTAGGGCATGGCGGCGAAGTAGTCGCGGGCGGCGATGCCTTCGACGCCGAGGATTTCGTTGGTGCTGGCGGTGGTGGTGAGGAGTTCGAGTCGTTGGGCGAGGAGTTCGGCGGTGGCGCGTAGTGCGGTTTGTCGGGGGCCGCTGGTGTCGCGGGCGGTGCGGAGCAGGACTTGGCGCGCGTTGTGGATTTTGCCGGCGACGATGGCGACGGCGATGGGGAGTTGGCGCTGTGGTGAGTCGGCGGCGCGGTGTTGGGCTTGGCGTAGCAGTGGGTTGCCGTGGGTGGGGCCGATCAGTCCGGCGCGGAATCGTCCGCTGCCGGTGAGCCAGCTGACGGAGCGGCCGTCGTCGGCGCAGCGCAGGAGCAGGTCGTCGGTGGGGGTCACGCCGCTGAACAGGACCAGGTGGTCGAGTCGGACGAGGGGTAGTAGGTGACGTCCGGGTTGGTCGGGGTGGTAGATCCGGACGGTGTCGCCGTCGAGGCGCAGGCTGGTGCCGGGGGTCTGGACGTAGAGGGTGTTGAGTAGTTCAGTCACGCCACTGTCCCAATGGTCGTGGGGTCAACAGGTCGGGTGGGGTCTGCCGCTGGCCGTCGGTTAGTTCGGGTAGGCAGTCCTCGCGCAGGGAGCATCGCCGGCAGCGGGTGTCGTTGCGTGCCGCCGGCAGCGCCGGGGTGTGCAGCAGTCGACGGACGGCTGCGGTGGCGGCGATGACCCGTTCGAGCAGGTCATGGTCGATGGGTACGGGGTGTCGGCGGCGTTCGGCCACGGAGTAGATGTATCCGGTGGGTACGTCGAAGCCGGCTTCGATGAGGCAGAGGGCCTGCCCGCCGAGTTGTAGTTCGGCGGGGCCGCCGGGTTTGTAGCGTCCGACCTTGTATTCGACGGGTGTGGCGGCGTTCTTCTCGAACTCGACGACGTCGCAGATACCGCGTAGGCCGTGGGTGTGACTCCATACCGGCAGTGACCGGATGGTGGTGAGGCCTCGGCGGCGTTGGATGCCGGGTAGGTCGACGGTGGTGTGGCTGAGGTCGCCGCGTACCGTCTCGACGTTTTCCGTCCAGACGCCCTCGACGTGGATGAGGGCGGTCTGCCGGTGGCAGTAGGCGTAGTGCTCCAACGCGGACAGCGGCACCTCCCGCAGGTCGGTGCCGCTGTCCTCAGGGTGGTCGTCGGTCACGGCCAGAGATCGACCAGCTTGGTCAGCTCGATGCCGCCGGGCAAGCCGGACTCGTCGATGCTGCGGGTGTAGTCGGTGTGGGCACGTGGCGCCTTGTCGTCGTCGTTGCGCTTGACGGTGATCCGCTGGGTGAGGGCGGCCGAGGGGGCGGCTCCGAAGGCGTCGGGGTGGCTGAAAACGTAGAGACCGCAGAGCTTCATCTCACCGCGGCTGGCGGCCCGGTCGTGGTCGAACATGACGGTGACGGCCTGCCACAGCGCGGCGAGGTCGTCGCTGGTCACACCGGTCTTCGCGGCGCGGGGCGCGGAGTAGAACAGGTGGGCGCGGTAGAGGCCGTACGGGACGGTCCACTTGGATCCGATCTCCGTGCGCTCACCCTTGTCGATGTCGTCCTGCCGGGTCTGGGTGACCCGGGTAATGGTGTGGTCGGTGGGCAGGATCGCATCGATGCTGCGGGCGAAGGTGAGCTGGAGCGGACCACGGACCTGCCCAGCGCCGCCGCTCTTGCCGGTGCTGAGCACCGCGCCGAACATCCGGATGTCGAAGTAGTGCGCGCAGAGCCACTGCTGGGCCGCCGCGCTCTCCGCCGGGGTCGGCTTGTTGCTGATCTTCGGCGGGTTGGCGGCGAAGGCGCCCTCGATCCGGGTGTTCAGGGCGTGGCCGGCTTCGACGAAGATGCCGTACCGCGGGTCGTCGCCGCGCAGCAGCGACACGGTGTCGCGGATCTTGCGTTTGATCGCCACGTCGGTGACCAGGCCCTGGCCGCTCTCATCGTCGGTGCGGGGCTGGTTGCCGGCGTCCGGGTCGCCGTTAGGGTTGCCGTCGCTGACGTCGAACAGCAGGACGGCGTCGTGGCGGCGGGTCGGGTCGAGGTGCGCGGCGCTCATGCGTCGTCTCCTTCGTCGTCGGCGGTCGGTGCCACGTCGTCGGGCTCCGGGGGCAGGTCGGTCTTCTTCTTGTTCGCGGCTGCGGCGAGGCGTTCGGCCCGCATCTCGGCCCGCTGCTGGTGGTAGCCGAGGATGAACTGGGCCTTGTCCGTCAGCACCGCAGCGCTGGGGATCACGTCAAGTTGGACGAACAGGTCGTCGAGTCGCCGTTCGTAGGCGTCCGACCAGCCGGGCCGGCGCAGCGGGCCGCGGAGGCGTTTGAGCCACGCCTGCACGTTGCGGCGGCCGGAGACGATGACGACCTGCGGGTTGTCGATCGCGCGGCCAAAGTAACGTTCGGCGAAGGTAGTGTTCAGCCGCTGGTCGGCGACCCGGAACACGGTGCGTTGCAGGTCGTCCATGACGGCGAAGATGCGGCCGGCTACGTAGGCCGGCTGCTTGTGGGCGACGTTCAAGGTCGGCGTCAGCCTCTCTCGTTCATGCTCGGGCAGGGTCGGGTGACGGCGCAGGGCGAGCCGGATCAACGCCGCGCGGGCAGGGTCGAGTCGGCCGTCGATCCGGATGCGGTTGATGACGTGGTTGAGCAGCTTCGGCGGCAACGGTCGCTTGAGAAGCGCGGCGCTGAGTAGCCGGTGGAACAGGTCTGGCGGCCGGTGTTCCCCGGACGCGCCGAACTTCGTCCACGTCCCGGGGCCTCCGTTACGTCCGGTCTCGAACCGACCCGCCACCCGGGCGAGTTGGGAGACCCTGATGGTGGCCACCTCACCGGTCCAGGCGTCAACGATCCGGTGGTCGTCGAACCAGGCCCGGATGTTGTCCTTGACCCGGGAGATCGGCAGCTCGACCCAGTCCCGCACAACGACGCGGGCGACGTTGCCGCCCACGGTCACCGAGCAGTACCGGGACACCTCGTCGAGGGAGGCTTCCGCGCCGCTCGCCGGCCCAGCAACCAGGCGCTGGATGTGGCTGGGGTCCAACTGCTCGACGGCCGCCCACGGGTCGATGGTCGACCCGCCGAGGACCCACCAGGCGAGCCGGGCGTTCTGCCCGGACAGGCTGGTGCTGTGCCGGGGATCGGACAGCAGCGCCGTCAGCGCGGTCATGAACTTCAGTCCGCAGTCGGCGCAGATCGGGGTATGGGTCAGGAACTTCTGCAACTCGTAGCCGTGGGTGGCCTCGTTCATGCTGACCAGCGACGCGCTCTGGGTGGCCCCGGGCACCCACCGTCGAGGAATCTGCTGCGGCATCGTGTGGAGTAGCGGCTGCACCCGCCCGCAGACCAGACACAACCCGGATCGTCCGGAGCCCTTCCGGTCACCGGCCACCCCGGCCCAGAAACGCTGCGCCGCGACAGCGTCCGCCGCGTAGACCCCGTCGACCCAGAAGCCGACCAGGTCTCCCCTGCCCCAGTCCGCCGGCGGTGAAACACGGTCGGCGTGCCCGTCGCGGTAGAAGGCGGCGACAGCCGGACCATGACTATCTGGTTCGGCTGCCGCCCACTCGGCGATCAGGGCACGGAACGCGGTGTACTGCTTGGCGACCCGTTCCGGCTTGACCCCCTCCGACAGCCAACCGAAGACGTACTCCCCCGTGTCGACCGCGAGCGCGGGCGAGATCCCGACGGTCCGGGTCACCGCCGGCACCAGCCGGGGCGCACCGAACCGGGAGTTCGGGTCGTCCTTGTTCGCCGTATCGACCAGGCCACCCTGGGGAACACCGTTGGCGTCGATCTCCAGGCTCCAACGCACCGCCTTGCGGGAGTAGAACGGCGGGATGATCTCTGTGCTGGTGTCGGCGAACTCCACCAGCCGCTGCAGCAGCACTACACCACCTGGCCTTCCACCGGAAGCGCCAGCTCGATCCCCCGTTCCGGCACGGACAACACCCCGGCCACCACCCGAGCGGCGAACCACTCCATCCGCGGCTGAGCCGACTGCCCGTCCCGGTGGATGGAGTGCAGCATGATGCCGATCTCCTCGTTGACATCCGCCCGGGGCGTGTCATCCGGCCAGCCGAACTCCGCGCTGAACTCACGCGTGCCCAGGTAGGGCTGCTGGAAGCAAGCCCCTTTCCGGACCCGCCGACGCAACTGATCCCGATACGCCGCGACCGGCTTGTCCGCGTGCGCCGCCACCTCGACATGAGCATGAATCCGGTACGCCACATCCCGCAGGCACACCGCATTCCGCTGATCACGATGCGCTGCGGTATCGACCCGACGCGAGCCCTTGAGCGCCTCCGCCAACGGTGCGACATCCGAGGTCTCGTTCCGCCGAATCGAAAACTGCCGCACCGGCTTGAGCACCTCGATCGCCACCACCCGGTACCGCATCTCCGGCTTCCAGAAGATCGATTCGAGCACCCCCACCGCAGCAGACGGCGTCATCACCGGATAACTGACCCGCTCCACCTTCAACTCCGGCCGCGAGAACAACGCCGCCTCACCACTGACCTGCACCACCACCGGAAGATCACCCTCCGGGCTCCGCCGCAAGGTCACCCCATTGACCACTTCCATCGTCACCACACAGCCCTCCCACGACAGGCCCCTCGCACACATGATCGAAGCAAGACCCCACCACGAAACCGGAGGCCTCCTCGCACACCAGGTGCGACGATCCACGACCAGTGCGGCAGGAACGGCCGCACCACGCCGGTTCACTCCATGAAGGACTGACAAGAATCCGACTCGACTACTTCGGGGCGGAACTCCGTCCGACAAGGACGGGTCAGTCCTGGTCGGACGAAGCCAACCCCCTCCGGGCAACACCCAAGGTTGCGATCCTCAGCACCTAGGCACTGCAGGCCACCCGACCTTGCTAGCGGCCCAAACAGGCTATCAAACTTCCTTGGGTGCTTGAGCCGGACGGAGTCGGATCAAGCACCCTGTGGTTAGACACACGCTCCACTGTGGGCTATAAAGATGTCGGCTGGGCGGGCACCGTCCCCAGAAACACGACGGTCCGCTGCGCGAACAGCGGACCGCCCAGCTCCCCCGCCATCCGTGAGGCCGAAAGGAACAAGATGACAGTAGGGCAACGCCGCGCCCACAGGCCACCCGACGAGAGTCAAGAACCCCGGAGCCCCTCCCCTCTCCCGTTACGCTGGGTAGTAATCATGGCGCTGAGCGCTGCGATTGGCATCATGGTCGGCACCGCCGAGAGTCTGCCCACCGGTGTGCTTGCCAGCTTGATCACCGCCGGAGGGCTGCACAAGATCATGGATTGACTGGATTGCCAGGTGAGCGCACGGTGCGCTCACCTGGTGACCTGAAAACGTTAGAAGACGAACTGCTCCAGGTTCGGGTCGAGGTTGATCCCCGTGGAGTTGTCGTACTCGCCGATCCACTCGACCAACGCGCCCCGCCGTACCTCGGTGCCGAGAATCGGTCGCAGTAGCGCCGTCACTCCGGGCTGGCGTAGAACGCTGGGGTGGAGGTTCGTCGTGTATGGCTGCAAACGACGCAGCTTCGCCAGATCCGGAACCGGTGCGTGACGTAGCTCGACGATGAGCTCCTCCAGCTCATACCGCAGCTCAGGTGTTACTGCGCCCTGTGGCGTCACCACGTTGATAGCGTCGTCGTCGATCATCCTGAACGCCAGCTTCCGATCCCGCCGCTTGGTGCTCGCATCCATCGGCCCGTCCGCCACGGTCTCGAACTCCCAGCGTTGCCGGGCGTACTGGATGCGTTTGCCGACGTGCTGGCTGTCGGCGAGGTTCAGCATGTCGTACACGTTGCGGTAGTAGCGTCCGAGCGCCGCCACGTCGTCCGGGTCGGCCTTGTCCGGTCCGAACTGACGTCCGGCACAGCCGACCAACGTCTTGTACGAGGGTGGTTGCCCGCCGTCCTTCGGCGCGAAGACGACCACCAGACCACCGTCGGCCATCCGCCCTTCACGGTTGGCTCGCCCGGCTGCTTGCAACAGTGAGTCAGCCGGCGCCATCGCCCGGAACACCACCGGGAAACTGACGTCTACACCAGCCTCGATGAGTTGCGTGGCTACCAACAGGACCCGCTCGTCCTGGTCGAGACGAGTGCGTACCTCATTCAGCACCTGCCGCCGATGCTCTGGGCACATGCGAGTCGATAGGTGCCAGGCCGCCCCTTCCTGTTCCGTGTCGTTCCAACGCTCGAACACTGCCTTCGCGTCCGCCGTCGTGTTTACCACCACCAACGCCGACCGTTCTGCCGCTGCTTGGTCGGCGATGTCCGCCAGCGTCGGCTGCGGGTCGAGCTGCCACTTGTATCGCACCCGCCGCAGCTCACTGACCAGCCTTGGGGTGTCGTGGATCAGATCCATGCACGGCACATCCTTGAATTCATCCAACGCCCAGAAACTCGGCTGTGTCGCCGAGGACAGCAGCACGGTCGCACCGAAGTGCCGCACGAGCAGGCGAAGACCATCGAGGATCGGCGCGAGCATGGCATGCGGCAGCGCCTGCACCTCGTCCAACACGATCACCGAGTTGGCCAGGCGATGCACCCGACGCATCGCCGACGGTTTACGCGCGTACAGCGACTCGAAGAGCCGGACGAAGGTCGTGACCACGAACGGCGCATCCCAGTTCTCCGCCGCGAGCCGTGCCCACCGGCCGGCATCCGGATCATCGAAGTCGGCCTGGCTGTGATGTTCGAGGACGACCGGCTCTTCACCTTCCTCGTCCAACAGCCGACGGTATACGGCGGCATTCTGCTCGGTGATGGTCAGGAACGGGACCGCCACAATCACCCGGCGCAACCCGTGCTTCTCCGCATGCCGCAGCGCGAACGCCCCACTCGCCAGCGTCTTACCGGCACCGGTCGGCGCACCAAGGCGAAACACCCCCGGCTCGCACTCAGCCGCCGCCAGACAATCCGCGTAGATCTGCTCCCGCAAGGCCGCGATCGGAGAGCCGCCACGTGCGGCGATCTCCGCCCGACGTCGACCCTCGAACCTCTGGTAGAGATGACTGAAGTCGGCATCCGCACACACCCGAGGACCGGTCAACCCTTTGAAATGCGCGGAAGTGTCCAAACTGTCCGCATCCACCAACGCGCTGTAACACAGGCGTAGCGCCATCTCCCCCGCCAGCGGATCACCACGCCAATCCACCGGCACCAGAGAACCCAGATCCTGTGGCAGATCGGGCAGCAACACGGGCAACTCGCGCTCAGCGGACGCCACGTCCCCGGACCAGTCAGCCAGCCTCTTCCGCAACGCCTCACGTAGCCCAGGATTATCGACAAGCCCACCATGATGGCCGAAAATCGCCCCAGCAAACGGCCCAAGCCCACGCTCCTGCGCGATCCTGGTCCCCAACGACTTGTGATCAATACCCACCGCTCCCCCAGTGGGCCCGACCACAGCGAGCTTGTCCTGCCACGCACAGGACGCCTTTCCCACGTCATGCAGCGCACCCAGCCAGTACGCCACCTCACCCCCACCAAACGGGGCAGCGAACCGTCGCGCCAGCACCGCCGTGCCACGAAGATGATCCGCAAGCGAGTGCCACCGACCAGAACCGGTAGCAGGACTATGCGCCCGCAGAGAACTCACACCAGACATAAACAACTCCCAAGATCATCGTTACAGATCCTCCTGAGCCAAGTGGTTACCGACCACAGAGCATTGACCCTGTCGGCGGCCACCACCGACTCCTGTCGCGCCCAGGCGCTCGCCACAGCCAAAGTGTGCCGACCTGGCCCTCGATATCGAGAACCTCACCCAGCGCGTACCCAGCAGCACTGGTGGGTACGGAAGGCCGCGATCCTCGCCCGGTCCGTAGACCGGGCGCAGCGGGGACGTCGAGACCCCGCTGTTCCTGCGGGTGCACGGCGTTGCGACCCTCGCCCGGTCCGTAGACCGGGCGCAGCGCTGCCCTGGTGGAGCATCACCACCTCGAACGTGGCGCAGTTGCGATCCTCGCCCGGTCCGTAGACCGGGCGCAGCACGCCCGCACCCTGCCGACAGGAGATACCCATGGCCGAGTTGCGATCCTCGCCCGGTCCGTAGACCGGGCGCAGCTGGCGGGCGATGCCGCGTGAGATGGCCGCCGCCTGTCTGTTGCGATCCTCGCCCGGTCCGTAGACCGGGCGCAGCATCGTCAGGATCTCGGCGGCGTCGGCCGTGTTGCTGATGTTGCGATCCTCGCCCGGTCCGTAGACCGGGCGCAGCCTCATCGAACTCGTCGACGCCGACCGGCACCGCCCGGTTGCGATCCTCGCCCGGTCCGTAGACCGGGCGCAGCCACCGCCGACACGCTGCCGATGCCCGTTTCGATCACGTCGTTGCGATCCTCGCCCGGTCCGTAGACCGGGCGCAGCCGACCGGCCGCGTCCCGTGGCCCCTGATCCTCGTCGTTGCGATCCTCGCCCGGTCCGTAGACCGGGCGCAGCGATCGGTCTCGGGATGTTCACCGCTGCGGTGATGCCGGTTGCGATCCTCGCCCGGTCCGTAGACCGGGCGCAGCCCGGCCCCGCTGCGTCACCCACCACGGAGGCGACCAGCTTGCGATCCTCGCCCGGTCCGTAGACCGGGCGCAGCTATGTGCCGGGACTCAAGTCCGGGCTGTACCACCGGATGTTGCGATCCTCGCCCGGTCCGTAGACCGGGCGCAGCGATCCGCCGTGACGAGCGGGACCTGGCCGTCATGCGGGTTGCGATCCTCGCCCGGTGCGTAGACCGGGCGCAGCACCGGGCAGGCCCTGGACCGGTTCCTGCGGGTCCGCCGTTGCGATCCTCGCCCGGTCCGTAGACCGGGCGCAGCTTCGACGAGTTCACGCCGCTGGTGATGCTGGCGGACTGGTTGCGATCCTCGCCCGGTCCGTAGACCGGGCGCAGCCTGACCCCGGCCCAGCGGCGTCGGCGTGACCACAAGGCGTTGCGATCCTCGCCCGGTCCGTAGACCGGGCGCAGCTGATGGGGGTGGGTTTCCGGGGGCCAGGGATCGGGACCGGTTGCGATCCTCGCCCGGTCCGTAGACCGGGCGCAGCGTGAGCGCCGAAACCGTGGACATCCCCGGTGCCGGGTTGCGATCCTCGCCCGGTCCGTAGACCGGGCGCAGCGCCCCGCAGCCCCCGGCCATGGGGACGACGCAGTACTGGTTGCGATCCTCGCCCGGTCCGTAGACCGGGCGCAGCGCATCAGCAGCTGCACCATCGTGGACAGGAACACCATGTTGCGATCCTCGCCCGGTCCGTAGACCGGGCGCAGCCCCCGCCGGCCGGACAGCCACCCACCAAGACCGGACCCGTTGCGATCCTCGCCCGGTCCGTAGACCGGGCGCAGCCCACGCGGCCCGGGCAGAGGCCCTGGCCGGAATCGAGTTGCGATCCTCGCCCGGTCCGTAGACCGGGCGCAGCCTGCCGCCCGACATCGAGACGTGGCTGGGAGGGGAGTGGTTGCGATCCTCGCCCGGTCCGTAGACCGGGCGCAGCCGCCGAGCTGGCCGCTCTGGTCCGCGCCGGGCAGTCCGGGGTTGCGATCCTCGCCCGGTCCGTAGACCGGGCGCAGCCAGCGGGGTGTCGCCGGGGCAGCGGCGAGCGGCGGTGAGTTGCGATCCTCGCCCGGTCCGTAGACCGGGCGCAGCGACGGCGTGGCTTCCCGGTGGGCGATGATGCCCGGGTGGTTGCGATCCTCGCCCGGTCCGTAGACCGGGCGCAGCACCCATGCGCCGGGGTTGAACTCCAGGCGCTCGGTCAGGTTGCGATCCTCGCCCGGTCCGTAGACCGGGCGCAGCTGGCCAGCAGCCCCTGCCACTCCTCGCGCTGCCGGGTGTTGCGATCCTCGCCCGGTCCGTAGACCGGGCGCAGCAGCTCTCCACCAGCAGAAATCGACGCTCGCCAGCGAATCACCCAGGCGATGCGCAACCGGTATGCCCCAATCATTCTCATTTCGAGGTTCGGAACCTCCCGCCTTTCCGTGTCCACCGGGGGTTCCTAGATCAGCCACTGGTCAACCTTCAGTATGTCAATGCTGACGCCACGAGTGGAGATGATGAGCCTTGAACCCTTGGACAACGGCGCAACGTCTGGCAACTCTCGCTTCCCGCCTGCACCAGCCGAATGCCCCCAAGATCGACAGTAGGGTCAACGCAGTGAACACTTCCCCCACCGCACCGGGAACGTCGAGTGCCGCGACGCTCCGCGAACAGCTCGTCAGCACACTCGAACAGCGCGGCCACATCCGCTCCGCCCCCGTCGCGCACGCATTCCGTACGGTCCCCCGCGAGCAGTTCCTCCCCGGCGTCGACCTGGAAACCGTCTACACCCGCCGCCAGATCGTCACCAAACGCGACCCCAGCGGTGCCGCGTTGTCGTCCGCATCGAACCCCAGCCTCCTCGCGGACATGCTCGAACAACTCGCCCCCCAACCCGGCCACCGCGTCCTGGAGATCGGCGCGGCCACCGGCATCAACGCCGCACTGCTCACCGAGCTGACCAGCCCCGGCGGCACGGTCGTCACCATCGAACTCGACCAGGACCTCGCCGACGGCGCCCGCGCCGGCCTCGACCGCGCCGGCTACCACACCGTGAAGGTGATCCGCGGCGACGGAGCCCTCGGCGACCCCGACCACGCGCCCTACGACCGGATCATCGTCACCGCCGGAGCCTGGGACATCGCCGCCGACTGGTGGAACCAACTCGCCGACCACGGCCGCATCGTCGTGCCCCTGCGCGTGCACGAGAGCGGCCTGACCCGATGCTTCGCCTTCGACCGCACCAGCCCCACGATGCTGATGAGCGCCACGACGCCACTGGTCTGCGGATTCGTCCCCATGCGCGGCAGCACCGAACACACCGACCACCACGTACGCCTCGACACCGACATCGTCCTCAAACTCGACGCCACCGACCAACCCGACCGCGCCGCCCTCGCCAAGGCTCTGAGCCACCCCCGGCTCGAACGCTGGACCGGCATCCAGGTCAACGACGCCGACCCCATCGGCCACCTCGACCTGTGGCTCCTCGCACACGCCGACAAACCGTTCGGCCGCCTCGGCGTCGGCGATACCGCCCGCACCAGCGGACTGGTCACCCCCGCCTACCGATGGGCCGGTGCCGCCATCTACCACGGCGGCACCATCGCCTACCTCGCCTTCCAAGACACCGGCGACGGCCACCACGAACTCGGCGCGATCGCCCACGGACCCGACGCCAACGCGCTCGCCACCGACCTGACCAACCTGCTCGACCAATGGGACGCCGCAGGCCGCCCCAACCAGCCCACCGTCACCGCGCAGGAACCCGACCCGCCGAACCCGGCGACATCAACCGACCCGACACCACCCTCACGATCACCTTCTGACCACACCCCACGCCGGGAGGTGCCCTGCCCCCGCCCCGGCACCCCAGGGACGAGCTCAGCAGAGACGTCAGGACGACCTGGACGCACCTCGTTCCCGCCCATGCGGGGATGCGGGATCACCGCGCCGTCCGTGCCCTTCGGTGCCCGCCCGCACCCCCGCCCGCCATCTCTGCCCTGCGATGGCCGCGCAACCGCAGCGCTCAGGACCGCAGAACAGGCCCCGCACGCCCATTGCTGAAACTCATGCGAGGGGATGGGGCTCGTTCGTCAGGGCCGCCAACGCGGCGGCGACCTCCTGCAGACTCGCCCGGACATACGTGGTGGTCGTACCGGCATCACCGCCGCTGTCGGAGTGACCGGCGTAGGCACGGGCCACCGCGTAGCCGAAGTTCCGCTCCACCCACGTCAACGTCGTGTGCCGCAACCAGTGGGTGCTGATCTGCTGTACCCACACCCACGGTAGATGCTCACCGATACGCACCCACAGATGGTCGTACCGCCGGTACGTGATCGGCCGTCCGTTGCGATACCGCAGCAACTGGCCCCGCGCCGGAGCACGACGCTCTTCCGCGTGCCGCTGCAGATGCCGCATCAGTGTCGGTGACACCGGCTGCCACCGCACCGTGTCGCCCTTCTCCCGCAACAGGATCAGACACTGGTCCGGATCCAGATCCACCGGACGCAACGCCAACGCCCCACCCCGCCGGCACGCCGTCTCGGTGTGCAACCGCAACAACAGACTGTCCAACACCGGATCATCACCCGTACCCGCCGCGACCGCGTTGATCTCCGCCAACCGGGCATCGGCCACCGCCCGCCTGGTGCTCGCCAACCGCCGCGGCTTGGCCACCTTCACCGCCGGATTGTCCGCCGCCGCGACGAACCCGTCCGCCACCGCCCGCCTGTACAGACACCGCAACGCCGCGATCAGATGCTCCGCCGCACTCCGCCCACCCCGCGCATTGCGACGGGCCACCACATGCGTCCTGACGTACTCCGCCAACCACTCGATCTCCGACGGGCTCGGCTCATCCAACCGCCGCGACCCCCAGTGCTCCACCACCCGCTTCCAGTACGACCCGTACGCCCGCCGCGTACCCGCGGTCACCGCCGCCGACACCACCGGCACGTACTCCGCGAACGTCGGCGCCACCGGCCGCACCGCCGCCGCCTCCACCAGATCAGCCGGCGAGATCCCCATCCGCGCCAACAACAACCGGGCCGCGTCCAACTCCGCCCGCCCCACCGCACCATCAGTCACGGCCGACCACCACCGAGCACCGCAGCGTGCACCGGGCCAACCATCGCGTCCACAGCCGCCGGAGGATGCACCACCAACAACCCCTCCGCAGGACAGGCCGCCAACAGCACCCGGTCACCCGCCGCCAACCCGCACCACTGCCGCACCGCCGCCGGCAGCCGCAGATGACCCTGACCCGTCACCGCGAACACACCCTGCCGATCCGCACGGAACACCACCAGACCGGCACCCTCATGGATGTGCAGCCGGGTGCCCGGCACCCAACCGAGCGCCCGAACGACCCCACTGTCGGCGATCCGACCACTGGCATCCAGAGCCGCCACCCCATAGACCATGCTGCCGACACGAGGAGTCGGAAGATCCGCAAGCGGCAACGGCCGACGACGAAGACCCCCGCCAGAACGACCAACCGGCTTACCCCGGCCCGCCAACACGACCGGCGGGACAACGGGAGCGACCACAACGTCAGCCACGCCGACCACCCCCGCCCGAAGCGGGACCGGCCGACGTCGACACGAAGATCAGATCGGCGTGGTCAAGCGCGCTCGACCACCAGTACGTCAAAAACAGCAGGGATGCTGCCAAATTGTGTCCGAGGGGGGACTTGAACCCCCACGCCCTATACGGGCACTAGCACCTCAAGCTAGCGCGTCTGCCATTCCGCCACCCGGACCTGCTCGTTCAGCCTACCGTGTCGACTCCGGCGGCTTTCACCCCGGTCAGCCACCCTGGTGGGCCGCACGGGGCATTACTGTACACGGCTCGAATGGATCATGCACATCGCCGCCGGGCAGGCGAACGGGAACTGGATCATCGCAGGTCAGGCGCCTGTTCCGGACGGCTCCGCCGGGCGGGTAGCGTCCGGACCCGGTCAAGCGGCAGCATTGCTTGCGTGTCCGCACCCTCACCCCTGGCCGCAGTCCAACACCGGGCCCTCGCCCTGCGTTCCTCCGGTGACCTGTCGGCGGCCCGCCGGCTGCTCACCGACACGATCGACTCGGCCCGCCCCGCGTACGGCGAGGACCACCCGGAGATCATGGGCACCGCGCACCTGCTCGCGAGGTTGCACCGGGAGGCCGACGAACCAGCCGCCGCCCGTCGGGTGCTGGAGGAGGCGTACGCCGCCGGCGAGCGGCGGTGGAATCCGGCCGACCCGCTGATGCTCGCCCTCGCCTTCGACCTGGCCGGGGTCGCCGAGGAGTTGGGTAACCGGCACGAGGCCCGCCGCAACTACACCCGGGTCGCCACCGCCGGGCCCGCCGTGCTCGGTGAACAGCATCCCGCCGTACGGGTCGCCCGCCAGTACCTGGGCATTCCGGCGGACCAGCCGCAGCCGGCTTCCGCCGGGACGTCGCTTCCGACAGCACCGCCGTCGCCGGCCCCGACCGGACACACCCCGCCGACGGGACCTCGCCAGGGGTACGCCCCCACGTCGACGCCCCGACCCGAAGTCGTCTCACCGACGTCCCGTCCGATCCCCGCACCGCCCACCGCTGCCGCCGATCACCCCACCCCACCCCAACCCGGCACCCCGCTGGAACCACGGGCCGCGCCTACCCACCCGGCCTCCCCCGGTCAGCCGGTGCGCACGCCACCAGCGCCCCGGCACGGCACCACCCCGGCAGCTCCCGTGCCGGACGCCGAACCCCGGGTGCCGCTGCCCAGGCAGATGTACGGTCTGCCGACCGCTCACCGACCCGGTGCACCCCGGCCCTGGCCGACATCACCCGGCCAGCAGTCCGAGCCACCGCCTCGCCCCGCACCGCAGGGCGCCACCCCGGCGGCTCCAGCAGTCACGCCACACGCCGCGCCGCCGGAAGTACCGCCACGCTCCGCTCCCGCAGCCTCGGCACCGTCCCGCCCGCACTCGGCGCCACCGGTCCCCCCGTCCGTTCCGGTCTCCGGCGGCGGACCGGCCACGTCACCCTGGGCACCGCCACACCTCCAGCCACCACACCCCCAGCCACCGCACTCCGCATCGCCGCACCTCCCTCCGCCGCGTCGCCGAGCGTCGCCGATCCCGCCCGAGCAGCCCGACCTCGGCGAGGCGGGAGCGGCGCATGGCGGCACTTCCTCGGTCGCACGGTTGCCCGTACCGCACCACGGACAGCCGACCGCGACGCCACCCGGCCCGCCGGCCCACCACGGACAGCCGGTCGTGATCCCCACCGGTCCGGCCCAGCCGACCGCGCTCCCGTCCGGGCCGCCCACCCGGCACGGCCAGCCGACCGCCCTCCCCGCCGCCCCGTTCGACGGGCGGACCGATGTCACCGGTCCGGTACGCCCGGCTGTCTCCGCCGCGACTCCGTCTGCCCCGGAGGGACGCCTCACCGGGCCGGCCAGCACACCACCTGTCGTCCCCCGGGAGCAGGAAGCCGAACCGGCGCAGGTTCCCGCGCCCCGGCTCTCCCCGGAAACCACCCCGTCACCCGCCCCCGACCGGTGGGCACCAGACCGCAACCCGCCCGCCGACCGGCCAGGACCGGCAACGCCCCCGGCCGCCGACCGGTCCGGATCAGCGACCACACCTACCGCTGACAGGTCCGGGCCGACGACACCTGCTCGCGAGCGTGGTGGGCCGAACATACTTGCGGACGACCTGTCCCCGGTCGCACCACCGTCCCCGACGGCACCACCGGACACACCAGTCGTCGCCGGGCCCTCGCCGGAACAGAACTGGGACCGGCCGACGGTGCAGGTACAGCAGATCGGACCGTTGTGGGAGGAACGGGCGCGCGACGCCGCCCGGGACCACGACGCCGCTCGGGACCAGCGGACTCCGCCAGGCGACCCGACACCGACCGGTTCGCCGCCCACCGCCACACCGTCTGCCGGACATCCCCCGTCGCCGGCACCGGCCGCGCACCCGACGCCGAGCCTCCCGACACCACCGGCACCACCGGCCACCATAATTCCGCCACCGGCAGCGGCCCGGGCTGCACCACCAACGAGCGGACCGGCAGCGAGCGGACCGGCAGCGAGCGGACCGGCAGCACCGCCACCATCGGCAGCGAGGATTCCACCAGCACCAGCAAGCGTTCCGCCGGTACCCGTGGATGCGCTCAGCAGCGCGCTGCTCAGCCCGTCGCCGCCGGGTCCACCCGGTACGTACGGCGGGTCGACAGACACCGTCCCGCCGGTTCCTCCGGTCAGCGGACCGCCCGCTCCGATGTCGCTGCCGGATCGACCGCCGTCGGCGGTCGATCCGGTGAGCGCACCTCCCGCCGGAGCACGCCCGCAGCAGGCCGACGGACCGTCGACGAGCAACGTGAGCGGGCCGTCCTCCGCGCAACACCCGCATCCGGCGGGCGGGCCACCCACCGAAACACGTCCGTATCCGACGAGCGCACCACCCGCCGGAACCCACCCGCATCCGGTGGGCGGGCCACCGGCGGCGGCACCGGCATCGCCGACCGGGACGCCTACGTACCTGGTCGACGGCCGTCAGCCGGTGGGGCCGCTCGACCGGCCGGGATCGCAGTCGCCGCCGCGGCTGCCGGCGGGCGCGTCACCTGGGTGGGACACCGGCTCCTGGGGCACGGGTGAGCCGGCATGGACCGCCGGGAGTCGCCGGGACACCGAGGACGGTCCGGTTACGGCCGACGATCCGGTGGCGCGGGGCGGGGCGGAACCGGAGACCGCCATGCTCGCCCCACCGGGGCCGGCACCGGACGGAGGGCCGGCCGCCCACGTACACCTGCCGCCGATGGAGGGAACGGGGTATCCCGAGCTCGCGCCGTCGTACCCGGTGCGGGCGGGTGGGCCGCCCGGCCGGGGTCGGCTGGTGGCCGTGACGGCGGGGGTGGTGGTGCTGCTGGCTGTCGGGGGCACGATCGGTGCGGTCATGCTGGGCCGGGAATCGACCGGTCCGGGACAGTCGACGGGTGCCGCCCCCGAAGGTACGGCCGGGCCGCCGCCGGACGACCTGAAGCTGCGCGACGACGCCGCCACCATCACGGTCACCTGGTCCGATCCGAGCAACGGGTCGGTGCCGTTCATGGTCGCGGGTGGACGGACCGGGCGGGCGCTCGGAGTGATGGCCACAGTCGACCCGGGACAGACCAGTTTCACGGTCAACGGCCTGAACGCCGAGGTGGACTACTGCTTCACCGTGTTGGCGGTCTACTCGACGAACGCGTTCGCCACCTCCGGTCAGGTCTGTACCGACCGGGTACGACCGTCGCCGAGCGGCTGACCGGGCAGCACGGACGGCACCGACCCGGGCAGCGCCGGAGGGCACCGACCCGGGCAGCGTCGGTGCGCGCAACCCCGTCCACCCCGGCACGCTGGGTGTCCGAATCGGAACGGTGCGGGTTTCGTCGTACCGGAGTGGCCCATATGATGTCCCACGGTTCAGGGCAGGACGGCCGGCACCCGGCACGCCGCCCGGGCCACCGGACGGAGGGCAGCCCGCTGTGGCCAGCATCGACGACGCCGCGACCGCCGACGCCGGAGCGTCCCGTCGGCGGTCCCGGCTACGGGGCGGGCTGGTCACTGTCGGCACGGTGACCGCGCTGGTGGCCGCGCTGGGGCTCACCCTGCTCGGCCGGGGTGCCGCCGAGGATGCGCTGGCCAGCTTCGACGCCAGCAGTTGGCTGTGGAGCAGCGCCCGGGGCGAGCTGGCCCGGGTCAACGGGATCACCGCCCGGGTGGACACCCGCAAGGAGGTCCCCGGGGCCCGGCAGCATCCGGTGCAGGTCACCCAGACCGACCGGCTGCTGGTCCTGCGGGATCTGGAGACCGGTCAGGTGAGCGCGCTCGACCTGGCCACGCTCCAGATCACCGCGACCACCCCCACGACGCCGGGGCTCGGGGTCAACGTGGTGCTGCACGACGACGCCGCGTTCGTGGTGGACGCGGTGCGGGGGGTGGTGCGGCAGCTCGACCCCCGTTCGCTGGTGCCGGTGGGCGACCCGGTGCTCTTTCCGCCGGGCATCACGGCCGGCGCGTTCGACGGTCGGGGTCGGTTGTGGATCGCGGTGCCGGCGGAGGGCACCGTCTCGGCGGTCACCGCCGCCGCGTTGCCGTCCGGGCCGGTGTCGGGGGCGGCCGACGGTCGGGGGCCCCGGCGGGTCGAGACCCATCCGGTGGCCGAGCCGAACCATGAGCTGGTCCTGTCCACCCTGGACGAGGGGGTGGCGGTGCTGGACCGGACCACAGGCGAGTTGGTGACGGTCCGGGCGGGGCAGATGCGGCGTACCGTGCTCGGGGCGACCGCCGGTGGCGCGCTGCCGGCGCGGACCAGCGGCCCGGTGGTGCCGGTGACGATCGGCGGCGACCGGCGGGTGCTCGCGGTCGGCGACGGCCGGGTGGTCACCCGGTTCGTCGTGCCGGGCAGCGGCGACCGGGTCGGGCCGGCCGTCGCCTGGGCCGGCCGGTTCTACTGTGCCGACGGGGTCACCGGCGCGGTCTACTCGTTCGACGCTGCCGGGCAGCTGGTGGAGACCATCCGCCCCGGTCGGGCGACCGGTCCGCTGGAGCTGGAGGTGCGGGAGAACCACCTGTTCGTCAATGCCCCGGGGTCGGCCACCGCCCGGGTGGTCGACGACGCGCACCGGGTGCGCACCGTCGACAAGTACGCCAACGACGTGCTGGGCGGGGATCCGCCGCCGGATCCGCCTCCGCCGCCACCGCCGCCGAAGCCCCGGGTGGGCAAGCCCGGTGCGCCCCGGCAGGTCACCGCCACCGCGGGTGACGCGCGGGCCCGGGTCGCCTGGCGGCCGGCCGCCGCGAACGGCGCGGCCGTCCTGCGGTACGTGGTGGAGGGCGCCGGTCAACGCCACGAGGTGGGGGCGAACCAGCGGGCCGTCGAGATCACCGAACTGACAAACGGGGCGACGTACACGTTCTCGGTGCACGCGGTGAACGCGAAGGGCGACGGTCCGGCCCGGCGCAGCAACCCGGTGACCCCGACCTCGGCGGTGCCCGCCCCGCCGGCGCAGGTCACCGCGCAGGCCCGCGCCGACGGCACCGTGCTGGTGCGGTGGCCGGCCGCCGACGGGCAGGGCAACCGGATCGCCCGGTACGCGGTCACCGCGACCTCGGCCGGCACGAACGCCCCGGTCGGCGAGTCGCGGCGCACCGAGCTGGTGGTGCCGGCCGGCGAGTTGACGTACGGCTCCCAGTACGCGTTCACGGTGACCTCGGTCAACGACCGGGGCGCCGCCTCGGCGGTCTCCCCGATCAGCGACACGGTGGTGCCGTTCACCGCTCCCGGCCAGCCGGCGGGGTTGCGGGCGGCCACCGTGGCCGACCGGCCGGGCACGATCGCGGTGCGGTGGTCGCCTGCGGAGGCGAACGGCAGGCCGGTGAGCCGGTACCAGGTCGACGTGGGCGGGCGGACCAGCGAGGTGACCGACACCGCGACGACTGTCACCGGGCTGGGCGACGGGCAGAACCTGATGGTCCGGGTGAAGGCGGTCAACGAGGCCGGACCGGGGCCGGAGGCCACCGCCACCGCGCGTACGGTGGCGGCGCCCCGGGTGACGGTGACCGGGTCGTCGGCGGAGGCGACGTCGGTGACTGTGACGTTCACCGTGGACGCCGGCGGCGGGGAGCCGACCTGCACCGCCGCCACCGGGGGGAAGAGCGCCACGGGCAGCTGCGCCAGCCTGCGGGTGACCGGCCTGACCCCGGGTACGGCGTACACGGTGACCGTCACGGCCAGCAACGCCGCCGGCCGGGGCACGGACACCCGGGCGCAGGGCACCGACCCGTTGTACGGCGTGGCGACCTGCGTCAACGGGCCGGACGGCGACCAGCGCACCTACTGCGACTCCGACGTGGACGGCCGCAACGGCAACGAGGTCTTCTCGGTGCCCCGGCAGGACGACGACAAGCAGGTCGGCTGGGCGAAGCCGGGCACCCGGCTGCGGACGTACTGTCGGCGGCAGGGCGAGAACGTCGACTCCTGGATCTACAACGACCAGAAGCAGAGCACCTGGTGGGTACGGGTCGACTACCAGGGGCGCAACTACATCCCCTGGGCCTGGCTCAACCTGGCCGGCGGTGACGACATCGCCGTACTACCCACCTGCTGACCAGCGCCGCCGTAGCCGAGGAGCATCCCGTCGTCGTGAACAGCACCCCCGAACCGCTCAGCCAGCCGGAGGTCCAGGGTTTCGCCGCCCTGGCCGCCCGGTTGGCGGAGAACGTCAACGCGGTAGTGCTGGGCAAGCCGGAGGTGGTGCGGTTCGCGTTGACCGCCCTGTTCGCCCAGGGGCACGTGCTGCTGGAGGACGTCCCGGGGGTGGGCAAGACCACCCTGGCGCGGGCGGTGGCGGCCACCGTGCAGGGCCAGTGGCGGCGCATCCAGTTCACCCCGGACCTGCTCCCCTCGGACGTCTCCGGGGTGACGATCTTCAACCAGGCCACCCGGGGGTTCGAGTTCCACCCGGGGCCGGTGTTCGCCAACATCGTCATCGCTGACGAGATCAACCGGGCCTCGCCGAAGACCCAGTCGGCGCTGCTGGAGGTGATGGAGGAGCGGACGGTCACGGTGGACGGTGTCCGGCACCCGGTGCCGCAGCCGTTCCTGGTGGTCGCCACCCAGAACCCGGTGGAGATGGACGGCACGTACCGGCTGCCCGAGGCCCAGCTGGACCGGTTCCTGGTGAAGCTGTCGGTGGGTTACCCGGACGAGGCGATCGAGGTGGAGGTGCTGCGCGGGGCGACGGTCCGCTCCCCCGACTCGCTGCAACCGGTCACCGACACGGCCACCGTCGGGGAGATGGTCCGGATGGCCCGCCGGGTGCACATCGCCGAACCCCTCTACGGGTACGCCGTCCGGCTGGCCACGGCCACCCGCCACCATCCGCAGGTGCGGGTGGGGGTCAGCCCCCGGGGGGTGATCGCGCTGACCCGGGCGGCCTGCGCGTACGCGCTTATCGACGGCCGGGGGTGGATCATGCCGGAGGACCTGAAGGCGCTCGTCGAGCCGGTCTTCGCCCATCGGCTGCTGCTCACCGCCGACGCGCAGGTGCGTGGGGTGACCGCCGCCGAGGTGCTGCGTCAGGCGGTGGCGTCGGTGCCGGTGCCGCTGCCGTCGGGCCAGTCGACCCCGACGCACGGCTGACCGGGCCGAGATGGGGCTCACCGCCCGGGGTGCCGGGTTGCTCGTCGCCGCGTCCGCGTTGCTGGGCGCGGGGCTCCGGTTCGCGTACCCGGAGCTGACCGTGCTGGGGGCGGCGGGCGCGGTGGCGGTCGGGCAGGCGGTGCTGGGCGCGGCCCGCCGCCCCCGGCTGGTGGTGGACCGCGCGGCCGACCCGGACCGGGTGGCGGTGGGCGAGCCCGCCCGGATGACGCTGACGGTCCGCAACGCCGGCCGGCTGCGGGTGACCACCCTGCTGGCCGTGGACCGCTGCGCGGACCGCCCGGTGCCGGTGCCGCTGCTGCGGCTGCGCCCCGGCCGGGACACCACCCTCGGGTACGACGTACCGACCCGTCGGCGTGGGGTGCTACCGGTGGGACCGCTGCGGGTGACCCGCCGCGACCCGCTGGGCCTGTACGCCGCGACCCGCCCGTACGGGCCGGCGACGGTGATCCGGGTGCATCCGCGGGTGTTCCCGTTGACGGCGGTGCCGACCGGGGCGGGGCGCAGTCTGGACGGTCGGGTGGACGGGGTGCCGCATGGGTCGATCACCTTCGACTCGTTACGCGAGTACGTGGTCGGCGACGAGTTGCGCCGGGTGCACTGGCGGACCAGCGCCCGGGTGGGTGAGCTGATGGTGCGGGAGAACGTGGACACCAGCCTGCCCCGGATCGTGGTGCTGTTGGACAACCGGGCCGCCGCCCACCCGGAGCGGGCCGGCGGGGTGGCCGGGTCGTTCGAGTCGGCCTGCGAGGCGGCGGCCTCACTGGTGGTGGCCGCGTTCCGCCAGGACCTGCCGGTGGTGCTGCTGCTCGTGGATCCGGGGGACGACCGGGCCGCCGATCCGCCGCTCGACCGGCTGGCCGCGGTGGCCCTGACCGACTCCGGCTCCGACGGGGTGCTGGGTGCGATGCTGACCCGGCTACGCGGGGACCGGTCCGGTGACACGCTGGTCTTCCTCACCGGCCCCGGTGGCCGCGACGACCTCGGCCGGGTGGGTGCGCTGCGCGGGGCGTACCCGTCGGTGGTGGTGGGGGTGCTCGGTGCGGCCGGGCCGACGTCCGCGGCGGCCGGGCCGGTGGTGCTCGACGCGGTCGACGGCGCGGCGTTCGCCGCCGGGTGGGACGCGGTGCGCCGATGGTGACGGTGACCGACCCGCACGACGGGCCCGGCCGCCGGCCCCGACCGGAGGCCGACAGCGGTGGTCCGGCCGGCGACGGACCGGAACGGGCGGAGGCCGACGGTAGTGGTCCGGCCGAAGCGGGGTGGAACCGGGCGACGGGCCGGATCGCCGGGCGGGTGCTGCGGGCCGCCGTGGTGCCGACGGCGCTTGTCGCCGCCATCGGTCTGACCGGGGTGGTGCTCGGCCGGGTGTACGCCGGCGACCTGCTGACCCGGCTGGTGTGCGGTGCGGCCCTGGGCGCGGTGCTGGTCAGCGTGGCGGCCCGCCGGTTGCCGTCCTGGCTGGTGGCGCCGCTGTCGGTGGCCGCCATGCTCGGGTGGACGGCCTGGTCGGTGCGGCTCGCCGCCGCCCACGCCGGACTGCCGGGCAGCTTCCTCGACGTGGCCGCCGACGCCGCCGGCAACGCGGTACCCCGACTGCTCACCGCGATGATCCCGGTCGAGCCGGCACCGGACACGGTGCTGCTGCCGGTGGTCGCGGCCTGGTTGGCCGGGCTGGGCGGCGCCGAGGTGGCGCTGCGGGCCGGTCGGGTGCTGCTCGGCTTCCTGCCGGCCTCCGCGCTCTACGCCGGGGGCGTCTACGTGGTCGGCCCGAACGCGGCACCGGCGACAGGGGTGTCGGTGGCCTTCGCCGGCCTGGTCGCGGTGGCCCTGGTCGGGGCACGCGCCCCGGGGCCGGACCCGACCGCCGGGCTGGCACCGGCGGTGCGGGCCACCGTCCGGGTCCGGGCGGCGGCGGTCACCGCCGCCGTGGTGGCGGTGGTGGTCGGGGCGGCGGCCCTGCTGGGTCCGGTGCTCGCCGGGCTGGTCGACGAGCGGCCGGTGGACCCGCGTCGCTACGTGCCGCCGCCCCGGGTGGAGTCGCTTGACGAGAACCCGCTGATCCGGATCTCCGGGTGGGCGCTGGACCCGCAGCGCAAGCTGCTGGACGTGTCGACCCGGCCCTCCACCGACGGGCCGACCACCATCCGGCTGGCGGTGCTCAGCGACTACGACGGGGTCACCTGGCGGGTGGGGGCGACCTACCGCACCGCCGGACGGGTCCTGCCGGTCGGGGAGCCGGGATCGGGGACGGTGGACACCGTCCGGCAGGAGATCACCGTGGCCGGGTTGACCGGTCGGCTGCTGCCGGCGGTGGCCACCCCCCGTTCGGTCGACGGCGCCCGGGTGGCGTACGACCCGGAGAGCGGGACGCTGATCCGACCGGAGGGGTTGGTACCGGGGTTGGCGTACACGGTCACCTCGGCACGGGAACGGCCGGACTCGAACCTGCTCGGCACCGCCGACGTACCTGCCGGCGCGGAGGTGGCCCGGGTGTTGCGGGTGGCCGACGGGACACCGGAACCGATGCGCCGGCTCGCCGCCCAACTCGCCGAGGAGAACGGCGCCCCGTACGCGCGGGCGGCGGCGGTGGAGCAGTTCCTCGCCGAGCACTACCGGCTGGTGGCGGACGCCCCGAGCGGGCACGCGTACCCGAATCTGGAGTTCTTCCTGTTCGGGCCGCGTAACGGCGGCGGTCAGCGGGGCACCTCCGAGCAGTTCGCCGCCGCCTTCGCAGTGCTGGGCCGGTTGGTCGGCCTACCCACCCGGGTGGTGGTGGGGTTCACCTCCCGGGGGGACGGGCCGGTCCGGGCCGCCGACGCGTACGCCTGGCCGGAGGTGCTCTTCGCCGGGGTGGGGTGGGTGCCGTTCGATCCGCTGCCCCGACCGGACAGCGCGCCCCGCCCGGTGGAGGAGGACTTCCGACCGGCCCCGCAGAGCCCACCACCGTCGGAGGTGCCCGAGCCGACCCTGACCCCACCGACCACCCCACCGGCGGCGGCCGGGCCGGTGCGGAACGGTGACGGCCGGGACGGGTCGACGCCGGCGCTGGTGGTCGGCGGCGTGGGGGTGCTGCTGCTGGCCGGGGTGACGGTGGGGGCGCTGGTCGGGCGGCGCCGGGCGCAGACCCGGGCCCGGTTGACCCGGGGCGATCCGGCAACCCGGGTGTTCGGCGCGTGGCGGCACGTCACGGACGCGCTACGACTGTCGGGGCGACCGGTCGGCGGGCAGCTCTCCGCCACCGAGGTGGCCGAACAGGCCCGGCGCGCCCTCGCCGAGGACTCCGGACGCGCCGGGGACTCCGGACGCGCCGGGGACTCCGGACGCGCCGGGGACTCCGGACGCGCCGGGGACGAGGTGCCGCTGACGGAGTTGGCCGGGCTGCTCAACCAGGCGGCCTTCGCCCCCGGCACGCTGACCGACGCCCAGGCCGATCGGGCCCGGGGTATCGCCGAGGGCTATGCGGCAGCCCTGCGGGCGGCCCGGCCCCGCTGGCGGCGGCTGCTCTGGTCGGTACGCCCCGGCCCGCTGCGCTGGCCCCGCTGACGCTCCCACCGACCGACACCCGCCGATCGCCACCCGACATCCGGCAACCCGCGGAGGGTGGACAGCGGGGCCGGCAGGCAGCGGGCAGCGGCAGGCAGCAGGCAGCGGCAGGCAGCAGGCAGCGGCAGGCAGCGGGCAGCGGCGTCGACCCCGGCGGGCGGCGGGCGTGGGCGACGGCTACGGGGAGGGCGACGGCGGGCTGGCGGCGCGCAGCCGGCGGACCAGTTTGCGCAGGCCGGCCTGCCACCCGTCCGGGTCCTCGGCGCGGCGTAGCGCGTACCCGGCGACCTCCGGGTGGGGCAGGATGAGGAAGCGCTCCTCGGCCAGCCCGGCCACCGCCGCGTCGGCCACCTGGTCGCCGGTGAGCACCGCGCCGGAGGCGGCGATCACCCGGGCGGCCAGGTGGCCGGTGGCGAGCCCGTCGGCGAGCATCGGGGTGTCCACCCCCTGCGGGCAGAGCGCGCTGACCCGGATGCCCTGGTCCCGGTAGGTGATCGCCAGCCACTCGGCCAACCCGACCGCCGCGTGCTTGGTGGCGGTGTACGGGGCGTCGCCGACCGCGGTCAGCACCCCGGCCGCCGAGCAGGTGTGCATCAGGTAGCCGCCGCCCCGGGCCAGCATTCCGGGCAGCACGGCGCGGGCGGCGTACACGTGGGCCAGCACGTTGACCCGCCAGGCCCGGTCCCAGTCGGCGTCGGGGGCCTCGATGCCGACGCCGGTGGCCACGCCCGCGTTGGCGCAGAACAGGTCGATCCGGCCGTACCGTCGCTCGGTGTCGGCCACCAGGTCGCGGACCTGGCCCTCGTCGGCGGCGTCGACGGCGACCCCCCGGGCGACCGGGCCGACGGCCTCGGCCACCGCGGCGGTCGCCGCGGCGTCCAGGTCGGCCAGGACGACGGCGGCGGCACCCTCGGCGGCGAAGCGGCGGGCCAGCGCCGACCCGATGCCACCGGCTCCTCCGGTGATCACCACCACCCGGTCGGTCAGGTTCATCTCAACCCCGTTCCGCCGGCTGCCCGGCCGGCCCGCTGCCCGGAGCCGGCGGCGCTTCCGGCGCCGGCAGCGGGCCGGTCCGGCCTCCCGGGGTCGACGGTGGACCCAGCCGGGCGATCAGCTCGCCCAATGCGGCGGCCCCACCGGCAGCCAGTTCCGGAGTGGGCAGCAGGGCGAGCACCGGCACGTCCACCCCGGCGTCGGCGTAGCGGCGGACCTGGTCGCGGCAGTGTTCGGGCGAGCCGTGCAGGATCAGCGCGTCGACCACGTCGTCCGGCACGGCCGCGGCGGCGGCCCGCCGGTCACCGGCCGCCCAGGCCGCCCAGACTCCGCCGAGCGCCGACTCCCGCCCCAGCCAGCGGTGGAACTCCGCGTACGCGGGGACGGTGAGGTAGCTGGTGATCAACCGGCGACCGAGGGCGCGGGCGTGGTCGACGTCCTCGGTGGGGCAGACGAAGATCCGGGCGACCACGTCGAAGTCCGGGCCGCGACCGCCCAGCTCGGCCAGCGCCCTGGGGACGTCGGCGGCGGCCAGCCAGTTGAGGATCACCCCGTCGGCCTCGGCGGCGGCCAGCCGCAGCATCCCCGGGCGCAGCGCGGCGAGCAGCACCGGCGGTGGGCTGGCCGGCGGGCGTTCCAGGGTGAACCGGCGGACCTGGAAGGTGTCGAACGCCCCGTCGACCGTCTCGCCCCGCAGCGCCGGCCTGAGGAACCGCAGCAGGTCGCGGGTACGCCGGAACGGCTCGGTGTACGGCACCGCGTTCCAGTCCCCCACCACCACCGGCGAGGACGCGCCGATGCCCAACGCGAACCGGCCCGGGGCGGCCTCGGCCAGCGCCGCCGCGCTCATCGCCAGCAGGCCCGGCCCCCGGGTGAAGGCGGGGGTGATCGCGGTGCCCAGCCGCAGGTCGGGCTGCCAGGCGGCGGCCAGCGCCAGCGGGGTGAACGCGTCGGTGCCGTTGACCTCCGACGACCACAGGTCGGTGAAGCCGGCCCGCGCCAGGGCCGCGTAGCAGGCGGCGTGCGCGGCGAGCGGGACGCCGGCCAGCGGCACCGTGAAGCCCCATCGGTTCGTCATCCGGTCGATCGTGCCCGCTCACCCCCGACGGAACAAGGGTGGATTGTCGCGTTGACCGTCGCCGGGCCCGGCCGGGGTGTTACGAACCCCTGGTGGGCCGGGCCGACGGTGGACGCCGACGATCATGACGAGCGGCGACCAGGCCGCTCCGCTGCGGCGTACCGAATCGACCCAGCGGGCGACCTTCCTGGAGCTCTTCTTCGACCTGGTGTACGTCTTCGCGCTCACCCGCATCTCGTTCCGTGCCTTCGAGGACCTGGCCCTGGAGCCGGGCAGCGCGACCGGCTGGTCACCGATCACCGGGGGCGGCAAGACGCTGCTGCTGATCCTCGCGCTCTGGGCGGTGTGGCAGAGCACCGCGTGGACCACCAGCCGTTACGACCCGCACCACGGCTGGCTCCAGTTCGTGGTGATCAGCGCCCTGGTCTGCAGCATGGTGATGGGGGGTGGCCATCCCCCGCGCGTTCACCTCCACCGGGGTCGCCTTCGCGGTGGCGTACGTGGCGGCGCAGGTGTCCCGCCCGGGGCTGCTGCTACTGGCCCTCGGCCGGCACGAGTACCGGCGGATCAAGCTGCGCATGCTGATCACCTACTGTGCCACCGGGGTGCTCTGGCTGACCGGCGCGTTCCTGCCCACCACCGCCCGGGTGGTGCTCTGGGCGTCGGCGCTGGGCGTCGAATACCTGGCCGCCCGGTTCGGGTGGCCGGTGCCGGGGCTCGGCCGGTCGACGGCGAGCCGCTGGGACGTCGCCGGGGAACACCTGGCCGAGCGGTACCAGCAGTTCTTCCTGGTCGCCTTGGGCGAGACGATCCTGGTGGGCGGGTTGGCGTACAGCACGGGACCGTTCGACCCGGCCCGTACCGGCGCGTTCGCGGTGGCGTTGCTGACCTCGGTGCTGCTGTGGCGGATCTACGTGCAGCGGGCCGGGCAGATCCTCGCCGAGGCGGTGGTGCGGTCGAGGCACCCGTCGAACACCGGCCGGTCGGCGGCCGACACCCACCTGGTGATGGTGGTGGGGCTGGTCGGCACGGCGATCGGCTACGAGTTGACCATCGAGCACCCGCTCGCCGTCCCCGAGGATGCCTGGGTGGTGATGGTGGTGGGTGGGCCGGGGCTCTTCCTGCTCGGCCGGGCCCGGTTCGAGTACGAGGTGTTCGGCCGGGTGTCGCCGTCCCGGTGGATCGCCGCGGGCGTCCTGGTGGTGCTGCTTCCACTGCTGTTGCACGTACCGCCGCTGGGCTCCGCCACCGACTTCGCCCATGATCGGGTAGCGATTATGGACACGACACGCCGATGAATCACTCCAGAATCCTTACCCGATCATGAAGCCCACCCCTTCGCTCAACCGCCGAAGGACAGCCAGCGGACGGCAGCCGCCACCACCGCCCGTTCCCGGCCGGCGAGCGGGGCACGGCCGGTGGCCTTGCGGATCAGGGTGAGCCTGTCCCAGCCGAGCCCGGCCGGGACAGGCCGGCCTCCGGTGAGCAGATCGGCGATCACCTGGGCGGCGGTGGGCGTGAGCCACGGCTCGCGGTTCAGGGCCACCGCCAGGTCCAGCCCGTGCACACCGACCTCCACCACCCGGGTCACCAGGAACTCGGGCAGGCTCATCGGGTCACCGTGCCGGGTACGGACGACCCGGTCGGCGGGCTGCACCGCCACGGCCGCGTCGGTGGCCCGCCAGGCAGCGGTGAAGGCCGCCGCGGTCGTCAACGGGGTCTCCGGCTCGGGCAAGTCGACGCTTGTCAACGACATCCTGTACACCGCCACGTCGGCAGGCAACCGGGCATCGTCCGCCATGTCCGGACCGGTGGGAGGCCCGGGCAGTCGAGGGGCCTCACCTGGTCCGGCCAGTTCGGGGAGGTCGCGGGCCGCCCGACGGGCGCTGTCGATCCGGGCCGCGTCGACCTGCGGGGTGAACTTGGCGGCACCGAAGTAGCCGGCGGCGTCGACCTCGGCGCGGGGCGGCGCGGGCGCGGCCAGCATGTCGACCAGGCGACCGGCACCGGTACGGACGTGGGCGACCAGGTCCCGCACCGCCCAGGGTGGGCAGGGCGTGGGCCGGTCGAGGTCCGTGACGGCCAGCGTACGCAGGATCGTGTCCAGTTGGGCACACTCGTCGCGGAACGCCGTGCTTACCGCCTCGATGCCGCCCGCCGACCGTGCTGCGCCCATGGTCGTAGCCTCGCATCCGGTTTCGTCGACGTGCGCCCGGGTACCCGCGCCGGGTCGAGGAGAGGGGGCGGTCGCCAGATGGCCGGGTTGATGCTGCGCAGCACCGCGTTCACCGATCACGACCTGCTGCCGGGGCGGTTCGCCCGGGACGGCGGCAACGTGTCACCGCCGTTGCAGTGGTCCGACGTGCCGTCGACGGCGACCGAACTGCTACTGCTGGTGGAGGACCCGGACGCCGGGCGCAGCCCGTTCCTGCACTGGCTGGTCACCGGCATCTCCCCCACCTCGGACGGGGTGGCCGAGGGCACCCTGCCCGGGGGTGCTCGGGCGTGGCCCAACGGCTTCGGGACGACGGGCTGGGCCGGGCCGCACCCGCCGCAGGGCGAGGAGGCGCACCGGTACTTCTTCCGGCTGTACGCGTTGGACCGTCCGCTGGACCTGACCGACGAGCCGCAGGCGGCCGACGTGCACGCGGCGCTCGCCGGCCGGCAACTGGCCAGCGGCACCATGGTGGGGACGTACCGGCGTTAGCCCTTCCAGCGGGGCACCAGGCGGTGCACGGAGAGCAGCACCAGCGCCGCCACCACCCCCATGGTGCCGGCGATGCCGGCGGCGCTGCCCGCGTACCCGATGAACAGGGTGCGGCGGCCCAGCTCGTCCACCGGCACCTGCTGCTGGTCGAGCAGGCCGGACAGGGCCAGCCCGCAGCCGAGGACGGCGAGCAGACCGCCGACGCCGAGCACGGTGGCGGCCACCTTGTGCGCGTCGTCCGGGGCCACCTGCGCCTGCTCGTGCTGGAAGATCAGCAGGAGCAGACCGGCCAGCGCCGCCCAGACCCCGACGACCAGGAACGCGGCGATCGCGTCGCTGGGCCGGTGCCAGCCGGCGGAGAGGGTGGCCACCCCGGCGACCGCCGCGTACGCGACGCCGAGGAACGCGCCGACGACGCGCACCTTGGCCGGCAGCACCAGGATCAGCGCCAGCGCCACCGAGGCGGCGATGGTGGTGTGTCCACTGGGCAGGCTGTTGCCGACCCCGTCGCGCTGCGGGTCGATGCCCAGTGCCGGCCGGTCGATGACGTACTTGAGCACCTGGGTGGTGACGTTCGCCCCGGCGATCACCAGGGTGGCCGAGATGGCGAGCGCCTTGCGGCCCCTGATCAGGGCGATGAAGAAGATCACCACGGTGGCGGCCAGCAGGGAGACCACAGACATGGCGTTGAGGATCCGACTGACCAGCCCGTCGATGCGGTCCTGACCGATCCGGTTGCCGGTCAACGCGACCGTGTCGAGCCACTGCCCGGTGCCGGTGTGCACGGCGAAGCGCCACACCAGCAGCAGAGCGGCCGCCTGGACCAACGCCAGTACGACCAACCAGACCGCGGTCCAACCCCTTGCCGTCGCTCGCACCCGCACACCGTAGCGGCAAGCCCGGCCCGTCGCGCGCGGGGCCACCGATCCGGTGCGGATACTTGGCATCCGGACCACGGGAGGTGACGGTGACCGGCACACCGCAGCACGGAAGACCGGCCCAGGACCGGGCGGCCCAGGACCGGGCGGCACCGGACCGGGCGGCACCGGACCGGGCGACACCGGACCGCGCGGCACCGGACCGACCAGTAGCGGACCAGCAGGCAGCGGACCGGGCCGCACGGGAACCGTCGACCCCGCAGCCGGAGCTGCCGGACCCGTCGGCACCGGAGCCGGTGGAGTCGTTGGCCGGTCTGCTCGGTGGGCGGGGTGGCACGGTCGACGCGACCCTGCCGCCGGTGGCGTTCACGATCGGCTGGCTGGCGACCGGACGCTCGGTCGTCGGCGGGGTGGCCGCAGCCGTGCTGGTCGGCACGGCGGTGGCGCTGTGGCGGTGGCGGCGCGGGGACCGTCCCCGGGCGGTGCTGATCGGGCTGCTGGCGGTCTGCCTGGCCGCGGTGGTGGCGCTGCGCACCGGCCGGGCGGTCGACTTCTTCGCGGTGCAGGTCTTCTCGAACCTGGCCAGCGCGCTGGTCTGGGTGGTCAGCATCGTGGTACGCCGACCGCTGCTCGGGGTGGTCGTCGGGGCGGCCCTGCGGCAGCGGGGGCGGTGGCGACGCGACCCGGCGCTGCTGCGGGCGTACGGGCGGGGCAGCTGGGTGTGGGCGGCCACGTACGCCGTGCGGGTGGCGGTGTTCCTGCCGCTGTGGCTGGGCGGGCAGGTGCTCGCGTTGACCGTGGCCCGGGTCGCGCTGACCTGGCCGCTGGTGGCGGCGGCGCTGACGGTGAGCTGGGTGGTGATCCGCCGCTCGCTGCCGGCCGGTCATCCGGGGCTGCGCCACCCGGTGGAGCCGGGGTGAGGTGCGGGGTGGAGCCCCGTCAGAGCCGGCGTGGGACCGGGTGAGGTGCGGGGCCGGCCGGTGCTCCGGCGGAGTCGCGGTGAGCGACCGGTGCCCCGGCAGACCGGGGGCGGGAACGTTAATGGAGAGGCCGCCACGGGGGGAGCGGCCTCTCCGATCAACACGGTACTCCGTCATACGGCGTCGCGTTATCCCGCGCGCCCTCTTTTTTCGCGGCTTTCCCATCGTGGCAGGGAAGAGGGATGGTGGGGTGGGCCGACCGATCCGCTGCGTCGGCCAGATGATCGACCCACCCCCGGCCTGACCGTGGGAATCAGGCCGCCCGCCGACCGGGCTGTCCGCTCCCCCGGGCCCGGTCGGCCTCCGGGTGGGCAGCGCCGCGCCACCCACCCGGCAGGGTCAACTCAGCCGTTCGGGAACAGCATCCCGTAGTCCGCGTACGCCATGGCGATGTCGGACTGGGCCCAGAACCGGTGGTAGTTGAACGTCGGCTCGGGGCCGCCCTTGAGGTACGCGTCGACCTTCGGCCAGTCCGGGTCGTTCTTGTAGAACGACCGGATGTCCAGGAAGCTCTTGCCGGCGGCGATGGTGTCACCGTTGGGCATCTTCCCGGTCCAGCCCGGCGGCACGTAGAGGCCCTGGCCGTCGGTGGCGTTGTAGACGTCGTCGAAGCGCTTGTAGTCGCCGCGCGTCTCCGTCGTCGAGACACCCTTGCTGTCGCTGGCCGCCGAGAGCGCGTCCAGCAGACCCTTGGCGGTGGTCTTCGCCTGCGTGTTGCCCGACTTCGCCGCGTACGCGATCAGGGTCCGGGCGAAGGAGCCGGTGACGCCGACGTCCTGGCCCTTGGAGCTGACCTCGACGTGCAGGCCGGTGTTGGTCGCCGGGCTGCTCGGGTTCCAGTTGGCGGGCTGGCCAGTCCACTTCAGCTCGGACGGGACCGCCCAGTTGGTGCCCAGCGTGGTGTTGGCGATCGCCCAGGGCACCCACTTGTCGAGCAGGGCCTTGGCCTTGGTGTTGCCGGTCTCCAGGTAGAGCTCGGCGATGCGCTGCATCGACCAGACCTGCATGCCGAACCACTGGTTCGACGGCGGGTCGTTGTAGACCGGGTCGACGTCGTAGAACATGCCGTAGAAGGTGGCGGTGCCGGCCGGCGGGGTGCCGTAGCTGCCGTCCCAGCTGTTGGTGGCGCCACCGGCGATGCCGCCCTCGGCGGACTGGAGCCAGGTGTAGAACTCCAGCTGCCGGTCGAGGCTCTTCTGCCAGTCCGCGACCGCGGTCGGGGACTTCGGCTTCAGCTCGTTCACGTTGGTCATCGCCCAGGCCGCGAACGGGTTCTGGTAACCGAAGTGGCTGTGGCTGGAACCGATCCGCCAGGACCAGCCCGCGCTGGCGTCGTACGCGCCGCCCCAGGCGTAGTACCAGGACAGCAGGTAGTGTGCCGAGTCCTTGCCGGTGCCGGCGGGGCAGGTGCTGGCCCCGACGCAGTTGCCGATCTTCTTGAAGTACTTGTCGTACATCGCGTACCGCAGGTAGTCGCCCATCTTGGCGGCCTTGGCCACGGTGGCCGCGACGTCGGCCTGCTTGCCCTGCGCCTTGGCCCAGGTCTGCGCCCAGTACGCGGCCTGGATGGCGCGGGCGTCGGCGTCCGGGGCGTTGGTGTACTTCCACTGCTTGGCCGGGGCACCCGAGTCCTTGACGAACAGGTCGAGGTAGCCGTACTGGCCGCCGTGCTTGAAGGTGTCGCAGGACGGCTGCGGGACGGTCTCCCAGACCGACTCCTGGGTGCCGCGCTGGAAGGTGTTGATGTAGGCCGGCTTGGTGGTGCCGTCGCCGCAGCGACCGAAGCCGTAGGTGTTGTCGACGTCCATCAGCCAGTGCATGCCGTAGATGTCGCCGGTGCCGTAGGTGGACTGCAGCTCCGAGCGCAGCGGGTCCTGACCGACGGAGATGTTCGGGTTCAGCGCCGACGGGTACTGGCTGGGCAGGTTGTACTCGGCGGCGTACTGCGGGGTGCCGGCGACGCCCGCGGTGGGCTGGTCGGCGTGCGACGGGATGATGTACTTCTCCATCACCGTCCAGGCGTTGTTGAACGGCGCCCAGTTCTGGGTCACCCGGCCGTAGTAGGCCTCCAGCCACAGCCAGTAGCTGAACGCCTCCGAGGTGGTCTCGTGGCCGTGGTCGGGCGCCTCGACGATCAGCGTCTCGATCGAGTGGTACGGCACGCCCTCGGGGCTGAAGTAGCCCGAGTTCTTGATCTTGCCGTACTGGTCGAGGAACTTCGCGACGTAGGCGTTGTCCCCACCGGGGGTGTCGTTGTCGATCTCGGTGGCGGTGACCACCACCGAGGCGACTCCGGTGCCGGCCGCGGTGATGGTGGCGGCGCCACCGGCGGTGTCGGCGTCCTCCGCCGCGGAGACCGTGACGGCGACCCCGGTGTTCCAGTTGCTCGGGGTCAGCGTGACGGTGGACGGCGAGACCGTGATGTCGGTGTCACCGGCGCGGGTGAGGGTGACCGGCACGTTGCCCGAGGGCGCGGCGCTCAGCTTGAGGTTGAAGGTGGTGCTGCCACCCTCGTTGACGCTCACCGTGGACGGCGTGGCGACCAGCACCGGTCCGGTGGCGGCACCGACGGTGAACGACTTCTCCGACACGCCGATGCCGTTGGCGTTGTCGTACGCCTTGGCCTGGACCGTGTAGCTGCCAGCCGGCAGCGAGGTCAGCGTGTACGCGTACGGCGCAGAGGTGTCGGTGTTGACCAGCAGGCCGTTGCGGTAGAACTCGACCTTGCTGATCGTCCCGTCCGGGTCGCTCGCGGTGGCGGTCAGCGGCACGTCGGCCGGCGCGGTGAACGGGCCGGACGGCACGCCGAGGGAGACCGTCGGCGGCTGGTTGGCCGGCGTGCCGTTGCACGGGGTGCCGTTGAGGGTGAACGCGGTCGGCTTCGGGTTGCTGCCCGAGTAGGAGCCGTTGAAGCCGATGGTGGTGGAGGCCCCGGTGGCGAGGCTGCCGTTGTAGGACTCGTTGGTCGCGGTGACCTCGCTGCCGCTCTGGCTCCACTTCGCCGACCAGCCCTGGGTGACCCGCTGGCTGCTGTTCGGGAAGGTCCACTTGAGCGACCAGCTGCTGAGCGCGTCACCCATGTTCTTGATGGTGACGTTCGCGGTGAAGCCGCTGCCCCAGTCGTTGGTGGCGTAGACCACGTCGCAGGCCGGCGCGGCCTGGGCCGCGCTGGCCGGCAGGCCCACCCCGCCGATGGCGAGTGCGGTGGCGGCGAGCATCGCCGTACGGCGACGTCTTGCCATGAGTCTCATGTGCGCGGTGTCTCCTCGGACCGGGCCGGGGCTGCGGGCCCCGGCGGAGGCACCTCCACGCGCGGGAACAGGGGTGCGCGGGGGGACGGAGGCGCCGGAATGGTGGTCGGTCCGGCCGGTGGGCCGGGGCAGGACGGGGTACGGCCACTCGATCGGCCGTGCCGTTCCTTCGGGTGCCGTCCGGGAGACCCGGATGCCCTCGGCGACCCATCTTCCGCGCGTGTCTGGCTCCGCTGCGTTGATTCGACAGTCTGCCATGGAAGCGCTCCCACGACAACTGCCAGTATCGAAACGCAGGTCGATGTTTCGATCTCGTTTAGGGGCTTTCACAAAGCCGTGACGGGCGTTACAGTCGCAGCATCGCCGATGGGAGCGCTTCCATCGACGGAGATGCAACAAGAGAAGGTCAGAACCGTGGTCGCCCGACCACGGGGTTCAGCCCGAACGGCTGACGACGGGCCAGCCCGGACACCGTCGCCAGCCGAAAACCCACCATCATGGAGGGAGGTGGAACCAGAGCCACTCGCGTGGCCCGGCTCCCGCGCGACACGCACGGCCGGACGCCAATTCGAGCGTGCGTGTGTGCAACACAGGTGGGGACGGGGGTTGCCCTCCCCCGTCCCCACACTAAACCCCCGTACTCGACGGGAAAAGAGGCCGACGGGTCAGGCGTGCGCGCCACCCGGGCGGCCTCGATCGCTATCTGCCCCTCGGCAGTTGGGCCGTCCGTCCTTCGGTGGCGGCCGGCACACCCCCAATTCCCCATCCCGGCCGCCCGCGCGCGGCCCTCTAGGCTGGCGGTCCGCCCCCGAGGCGGCGGGGCCGTCGCACGCCCGCGCTGGGAGCGCTCCCGGCCGTCGGGGTGGCCCGCACCCTGAGGAGAAACACCGATGTCGATACTCACCCGACGGCGCCTGCTGCGACGCGCCGCGCTCTCCGCCACCGCCACCGCCGGCGCCGGGCTCTCCGCCGCCGCCGGGGGCGTCGGCCTGACCGCGGCCACCGGCGTCCTCGCCGCCGGCTGCGACGCGCCGAAGGGTGGCGAACCGACCGCCGATCCCCGCGAAGACGCACTGCGTTTCCCGCCCGGCTTCCGCTGGGGCGCCGCCACCTCGGCATACCAGATCGAGGGCGCCGCCAAGGAGGACGGCCGGGGCGAGTCGGTCTGGGACACCTTCAGCCACACCCCCGGACGCACCCGCAACGGGGACACCGGTGACGTGGCCGCCGACCACTACCACCGCTGGGCCGACGACCTGGACCTGATGCGCGACCTCGGACTGGGCAGCTACCGGTTCTCCGTCTCCTGGCCCCGGATCCAGGCCGACGGCACCGGCAAGCCCAACCAGCGCGGGCTCGACTTCTACAAACGGTTGGTCGACGGGCTGCACGAACGCGGCATCACCCCGATGGTCACCCTCTTCCACTGGGACCTGCCGCAGGCGTTGCAGGACAAGGGTGGCTGGGAGAACCGGGACACCGCCCACCGGTTCGCCGACTACGCCGACGCCGTCTACCGGGGCCTCGGCGACCAGGTGCCGGTCTGGCTGACCGTCAACGAGCCGAAGACCGTGGTGCAGAACGGCTACCTCTGGGGCCACCACGCCCCGGGCCGGCAGGACGCCGACGCCGCCTACCTGGTCGCCCACCACCTCCAGCTCGCCCACGGCCTCGCCGTCCGCGCACTGCGCGCCACCGGCCACGACGCCCGGATCGGCCCGGCGCTGAACCTGCACCCGTGCTATCCGGCCGACGACAGCGCCGCCGCTGCCGCCGCCGCCACGCTGCACGACGGGTACGAGAACCGGCTCTACCTGGACTCCGTCCTCACCGGCGCCTACCCGGCCGACGTGCTGGCCGACCTCGGCCCGGACAGCCGGATGGTCAAGGGCATCCGCGACGGTGACCTGGCGATCATCGCCAGCCCGGTGGACCTGCTCGCGGTGCAGTACTACACCCCGCTCTACCTGACCGGAAACGGCAACACCGTCACCCGCTGGCCCACCAGCGAGGCGGACTGGCAGCAGATCTACCCCCAGGGCATGTACGACATCCTGACCCGGGTCACCCGCGACTACGGATCGATCCCGATCACCGTCACCGAGAACGGCCTGCCCTGTCCGGACACCCTCGGCCCGGACGGCACCGTCGACGACGCCGGCCGGATCGCCTTCCTGCGCGACCACCTCACCGCCGCCCACCGGGCCGTCACCGACGGCGTACCGCTGGAGAGCTACCACGTCTGGTCACTGCTTGACAACTTCGAATGGGCCGAGGGGTACGACCAGCGCTGGGGACTGATCTACGTGGACTACCCGACCCAACGGCGCGTCCTGAAGCGCAGCGCCCACTGGTACCGCCAGGTCATCCGGGACAACGGCCTGTAGGGCGCCGTCGGAGGACGGAGAGACACACCGGCACGGCCGGACCGCGTGGGAGCGGTCCGGCCCGGCACCCCGCCCGGGAGCCCGGGTGGAGTCCGCCCCGGCACCCCGGAACCGTCCCGACCCGGGGCCGGTCAGCGGGGCAGGGCCTGTTGGAGTTCCGCCCGCAACGCCGGGGTCAGCATCTCACCGGCCTGCTTGGCCAGCCGGGCCATCTCGTAACCCACCACGCCGATGTCCGCGTCCGCGCCGGCCAGGGTGGCCAGGATCGAGCCGTCCCGGATCTGCATGACCAGGAAGTAACCCCGGCCCATCTCGACCACCGTCTGCTTGACGATGTCCCCGTCGAACATCTGGGCCGCGCCGGCGGTGATGCTCATCAGCCCCGAGGTGACCGCGGCCAGCTTGTCCGCGTGGTCCCGGGGCAACTGCGCCGAGATCGCCACCAGCAACCCGTCCGAGGAGACGACCACCGCGTGGGCCACCCCGGGCACCCGCTCCGCGAACGCGTTGACCAGCCAGTTCAGGTCCCGCGCCTCCTGGCTCAGTGTCATCACTGTCGTCCTCCTTCGCTGCGCACACCCGGCGGCAAGATTAACTCGGTGGTCTCCTCGGCCTCGGCCCGGCGGACGCCGCTGTAGAGCCGGGACAGCATCCCGCCCACCGCCTCCGGATCCGGGTCCTCGCGGACCCGCGCCGCCGCCGGCCGGGCCGGCTCGGTCACCGAGCTGAGCTGGGCCATCGGCACCCGTACCGGCAGGCCCCGCTCGTTGGTGCCACCGGTCACCGGGACGACCGGCGGTGCCGGCGTGCTCTCCCCCAGCGACACCGGTGAGGACGGTGCCGGCCCCTCCCGGGACCACCAACCACCACCCCCGTCGGCCGGCGCCGGCACGTCCGCGGCGCGTACCGGCAGTGCGGCCGGCGCCCCGGGCCGCTGGTCCGGCACCCCCGGCCACTGCTGCGGGGGACGGCCGGCCACCGGCAGGTCGGCCGGGCGGACCGGACCGGGCTGACGCGACGCCTCGACGGGGCGCAGCGCCGCGTTGACCGGGGCGAAGGTGGTGAGGGCCCGCTGCCCGGCCGGCGCGTCCAGCTCCACGGCGGGCGCCGGGGCGAGCAGGGTGCCCGGCAGCGCGATCCGGGCCACCAGCCCCTGCCCGGCGGCGGCCAGCCGCACCCCGACGCCGTGCCGGGCGGCCAGGTGGCTGACCACGAAGTGGCCCATCCGTTCGACGGCCGCCACGTCCGCCACCGGTGGGGCCGCCAGCACGGTGTTGGCCTGTGTCAACGCGGTGGGACTCATGCCGAGGCCGGCGTCGGCGATCTCCACCACCGCACCGCCGCCCTCGGCCCGCGCGGTCACCCGGACCAGGGTGTCCGGCCGGGAGAAGGCGGTGGCGTTCTCCAGCAGCTCCGCCAGCAGGTGCACCAGTTCGCCGACGGCGTGCCCGACCACGTACAGGTCGGCCACCGACTCGTGCCGGACCCGCTGGTACTGCTCGATCTCCGCACTGGCGGCGAGCAGCACCGAACCCAGCCGCACCGGCCGGTTCCACCGCCGGGTGGAATCGGTGCCGGCCAGCACCAGCAGGCTCTCGTCGTTACGACGCATCCGGGCGGCCAGGTGGTCCAGCTTGAACAGACTCTCCAACTGGTCCGGATCGGCCTCCTCCCGCTCCAGGTCGTCCAACAGCTCCAGCTGCCGCTCCACGAGCACCTGACTGCGTCGGGCCAGGTTGACGAACATCGCGTTGACGGTACGGCGGGTCTCCGCCTGCTCCACCGCCACGCTGACCGCGCTGCGGTGCACCGCCACGAACGCCTCGGCCAACTCGCCGATCTCGTCGAGTGACCGGACCACGGCGGGCGGCACGTCGATCTTCGGCACCCCGCCGTCGACGGCACGCAGCCGGTCCAGGGCGTTGGGAAGCTCGATCTGGGCGATCCGCAGGGCCTGGTCACGCAGCCGCTGCATGGAGTTCGCGATCGACCGGCCGACCAGCGCGGCCAGCAGCACCGCCAGGGCGAGCACCACCACGATGCCGCCCAGCACCAGCAGGGTGGTGCGCAGCTGTGCGCCGCTGACCTCGTCGGCCCGGACCAACGCGTCGTCGAGCACCCGGGTCTCCAACTGGCGCAGCAGTTCCTGCCGCTGCTCGCTGGCCGTCCACCACTGGTTCGCGGGCAGCACCGCGGGCAGGGCGGTGCCGCCGGTGGTGATGCTCTTCTCCTCCAGCCGGGTGGCGTCGACGAACGCCCGGTCGCGGGAGGTCCGGTCGTAGGCCTGGATCTGGGCGGTGGTCGCGGCGACCCGGAACGCACCCAACGCGGCCAACTGCTGGGCCCGCAGGTCGGTGAGGTTCACCTGGTCCTCCAGGCCGTAACGGCCGGCCCGGGCGGCGGCGTACAGCTGGCTCCGGATCCGCGACGACAACTCCTTGACCCGGGCCAGCTGCACGTACCGCAGCACCGCGTCGGTCAGCTCCGGCCGGTCCGGTCCCGGGTCGGGTTCGGCGAGCAGGCCGAGCAGCGCCTCCACCGCCCGGTGGTAGTTGCCGAGGATGGTGTCGCTGCTCAACACCGCCGGCGGCACCGCCGCCCGGATGTAGACCACCTGTTCGTACGCCTCCAGCGCCTCGGCGTAGGCGACCTGCCAGGCGGCGTCGGAGTCGGCCAGCGGCCCGGCCGCCGCACGCAGCTCGCCGAAGGCCGTGTCGGTCGCGGAGTGCAGCGGGCGGAGGGCGAGCAGCGCCGCGTCCCGGTCGGCGGCGTTCCCCGCCTGACGCAGTACGGCCAGCTCACCGGCCGTCCGGTCCCGTTCCTGTTGGAGCCGGTCCACCGCCGTGGTGATCTGCTGCCCGATGCCTACCTGCCGGGCGAAGTCGTTGAGCGCGCTGGTCCGCCCGACCAGCCCGGCGGCCTGCACCCCGGCCAGCACCAGGAAGGCCACCGACGGGATGACCAGGACTGTGGCGAGCTTGGTCCGCATCCGCCAGTCCCGCAACCGCAACGGCGAGCGCCGTCGGTGCGGCACGACCCGCTCGTCGAACCGGTTCCGGCCCGGCGTCAACGCCGCGCTCGGTGTCGGATCGGGACCTGCGTCCACGACTCGCCTCCTCGGTCCCCGTCCCCACGACGGGGAGCCCGGTCCATCCAACCAGGCCCGGGAGCTGTGTCAACGGGTCGACGGGGCATCCGATCGGGCGGACGTACCGGGCTCCACGGCCGAGGTCGGTGACGGGTCCTCCTCCGTACGGCCGGTGCCGGCGAGCCGGGCCGCGTCGGGCACCCGGCCCAGGGCGACAAGCGCGGCGCCAGTGGCCCCGATCTCCCGCTCGGCCCGGTGCCGGACCGGTCGCGGCGCGAGCGCGGCGGCGAACGCGGCACGCCACCACGCGGAGGCGGTCACCGCTCCCCCGCCGAGCACCACCTCGACCGGGGAGTCGACACCGGACTCCAGCACGGCCAGGTCGTCGGCGACCATCCGGCACAGCCCGGTCATCAGACCGGCGAGAATGTCCACCCCGGTGCTGGAGAAGCTGAGCCCACGCACCGCACCGGAGCCGGCCGGGGCCAGACCGGGGGGCCGGTCCCCGCCCAGTCGCGGGTTCGCCGCGAGCACCCCGTCCGGTGCCACCCGGGCCAGGGCCGCCTCCAGGTCGGCCCCCTCGGGCAGGCGCAGTTCCCGTTCGGCCCAGGCGAACAGGTTCCCCCCGGACGAGTACGCCGCGCCGGTCACCACGTACTCGTGGTCCACCCGGTAGCGCCACAACCGGTCGGGCAGGGGTGGTAGCGCCGTTCCGGCCGGCACCCGCTGGACCAGCCGTACCGCGGCCGACGTGCCGACCGTGACAGCGGCCCGGCGGGGGTCGACACAGCCGGAGCCGACGTTGGAGGCGGCCCCGTCGCCGACCGGGGCGGCCCAGTCCGCCCCGGCGAGCTGCGGCCACCGCCGGGCGTGCTCGGCCCTCAACCGGCCGTGCCAGTCCATCGGGGCCAGTGCGGGAAGGTCGCCCGGCCGGGCCCCGGCCAACGCGACGGCCTCGGCGTCCCAGTCCAGCCGACGCAGGTCGAGCAGGCCGGTGCCGGAGGCCATCGACACCGACATGGGCGCGCTGTCGAGCAGTTGGCCGAGGACGTACTCGACCAGGCCGGCGAACCGGGTCGCCCCGGCCGTCCGGTCCCGCAGCCAGGGCAGCCGCACCGACCAGTAGCAGCGGTGCCACCATGCCCCGGTACGACAGTGGAAGTCCTCGGGGTCGGCCGGGCCCCGCGCCCCGGGCGGGGGCGTGGGCCGGGTGTCCAACCAGGTCAGTACCGGGCCGAGCGGGTCGCCGGCGCGGTCGAGGGGCACCACCGAGTGCCACTGCGCGCAGGTCGCGACCAGCCGGACGTCGCGCAGGTGCCCGCCGGCGGCCAACTCGTCCAGGCACTCGGTCAGACCGGCGAGGTAACCGGCGGCGTCCAGGGTGCCGGCCCCGTCCTCGGCGACGGTCAGGTGCACCTTGCGGCGGGCCAGCGCTCCCGGCAGCGGATCGGCGTCGGCGTCGAGCACCAGTCCGCGTACCGAGGAGGTGCCCAGGTCGAGAGCGAGAATGTTCATCGCGGGTCACGGTACCCGGCGTTCCGGGTGGGAACGCCCTTCCGCGCCGCCCATGCGCCGCCTAGGGTGTGGGTATGCCCGCGCACCTGACCTGCTGGTGGCCCGCCGACCCGGCGGCCACCCCCCGCGCGTAGCTATCTCACGCGGCCGCCCGACGAGGCGGCCGACGGTTCTCTCCCCGGCACCGGGGCCGCCCGACGACGAGGCGTCCCGACCCCGGAGGAGAACCCGATGAACCGCCCACACGACCTGCTCGCCGCCGTCGCCGACGGCGTGGACCCCGGCCCGTTCGCCCTGGTCCGCCGCGAGGGCGTCGACCACGTCGACCTGTTCACCGGCCCGGTGGGCGTCGCCGACCGGCTCGCCGACCTGCCGCTGCCCGAGGGTGGTCCCGGCCCCCGGACGCTGGCGCTGGTGCCGTACCGGCAGATCGCCGAGCGGGGTTTCGAGTGCGTGGACGACGGCGTCCCGCTGGAGTACCTGACCGTCACCGGGCACGTCGAACTGCCGCTGGCCGACCTGCTCGCCGCCCTGCCGGCCGGGCCGGTGGTCACCGACGGCGCGGCCTTCGACGTCGACGACGACGAGTACGCCCGAATCGTCGAACGGGTGCTGGCCGAGGAGATCGGCCGGGGCGAGGGGGCGAACTTCGTCATCCACCGCACCCTGCACGCCACCGTGCAGGGTGCCCCGTTGGGTGCCGCGCTGGCGGCGCTGGGCCGGCTGCTGCGCGACGAGCGGGGCGCGTACTGGACGTTCCTGGTGCACACCGGCACCCGGACCCTGGTCGGCGCGAGCCCGGAACGGCACGTCAGCGTCGACGACGGGTTGGTCATGATGAACCCGATCAGCGGCACCTTCCGACACACCGGGACGGCCGCCGACCGGGACGGGTTGTTGCGGTTCCTGCGCGATCCGAAGGAGGTCGAGGAGCTGTACATGGTCCTCGACGAGGAGCTGAAGATGATGGCCGGCGTCGCCGAGCACGGCGGCCAGGTGGTCGGGCCGTACCTCAAGGAGATGGCGCACCTGGCGCACACCGAGTACCTGCTGGCCGGCCGGGGCACCCGGGACGTCCGGGAGGTGCTGCGGGAGACGATGTTCGCCCCGACGGTGACCGGCAGCCCGATGCAGAACGCCTGCCGGGTGATCGCCCGGCACGAACGTACCGGCCGGCGCTACTACTCCGGGGTGTTGGCGCTGCTGGGCCGCGACGCCGAGGGCCGGCAGACGTTGGACGCGCCGATCCTGATCCGGACCGCCGAGATCTCCCCCGCCGGGCAGTTGCGGGTGCCGGTCGGGGCGACCCTGGTCCGGCACTCCACCGCCGCCGGCGAGGTCGCCGAGACGCATGCCAAGGCCGCCGGGGTGCTCGCCGCGCTGGGGCTCGGGCCGCAGGCGGCGGCCGTCGGCCCGTACCCGCCGGTGCGGTTGGCCGACGATCCGGAGGTACGGGCGGTGCTCGCCGCCCGCAACGCCCCGCTGGCCCGGTTCTGGCTCGACCAGCGGGCCCCCGGCGCCACGACGCTGCCCGGGGCGGTCGGCCGGCGGGCGCTGGTGGTCGACGGCGAGGACACCTTCACCGGGATGCTCGCCCACCAGTTGCGCGCGCTGGGCCTGACGGTGGACGTCCGGCCGTGGCACACCCCCGGCGACGACGGGGGGTACGACCTGGTGGTGGTCGGCCCCGGGCCGGGTGACCCGGGAGCGGTCGACGACCCGAAGATGGCCGCCCTGCGCGGGCTGCTGGCCGGGCGGCTCGACGCGGACCTTCCCACCCTGGCGGTGTGCCTGGGGCATCAGCTGCTCAGCGGGCTGTTGGGGTTGACGCTGCACCGTCGCGCAGCGCCCTACCAGGGGCTGCAACGGCAGGTGTCGATGTTCGGGGTGCCGCGTCTGGTGGGCTTCTACTCGACGTTCACCGCCCGGTCGGCCACCGACCGGACCGGTTCGCCGTACGGGCCGGTGGAGCTGGCCCGGGACCCGCGGGACGGGTCGGTGCACGCGCTACGCGGGGCGACCTTCGCCGGGGTGCAGTTCCACCCGGAGTCGGTGCTCAGCCGGGACGGGCTCGCGGTCCTGGCCGAGTTGTCGGGGCAGCTGCTGGCCCGACCGGCCCTGACGGCACACGGCGACGCCGAACACGGGTAGCGCAGCGCTGACCGGTGGACCGCACGGGTCGAGAGCCCCCGCCCGGTCCACCGGCACCCGTCCGACCCGGCCCGGTCCGGTGGCGGGTGGGGTGGTGCGGCCCGGCCGGGGGCTCCGGCAGGGCTCAGCCGGTGAGGCCACGCTTGACGGCACCACCGATGCGGACCGCCCGCTTCGCGGTCAGCGCGGTGGCCGCGAGCGCCACATGATCCGGGGCGACCTCGCCGTTGTTGCTGGTGTGCGAGGCGCCGTACGGGTTGCCGGCGACGAACTGGCTCGGGTCGGTGTAACCAGGGGTGACCACCACACCACCCCAGTGGTAGAAGATCGTGAACAGCGACAGCAGGGTCGACTCCTGGCCCCCGTGCGAGGTCGCGGTGGAGGTGAAGCCGCTGTAGACCTTGTCGGCCAGCGCGCCGTTGGCCCAGAGCGGGCCGGTGGTGTCGATGAACTGCTTGAGCTGGGCGGCGATCATGCCGTACCGGGTGGGGGAGCCGAAGATCACCACGTCGGCCCAGGCCAGGTCGTCGATCTCCGCTTCCATCACGTCCTGGGTTTCCAACCGGTGCGCCTGCCAACCCGCGTTGGAGCGGATCGCCTCGTCGGGCGCCAACTCCCGCACCTTGCGCAGGCGCACCTCGGCCCCCGCCTCACCGGCGGCCTCGCAGGCCGCCTGCGCCATCTGGTAGGTGACGCCTGTCGCGCTGTAGTAGATGACCGCAACCTTGACCTGGCCGTCCATCGTCTGTGTCCTCCTCGGTTCGGGTCAGCTCCGGCGACTACCCGCCGGTCGCCGGGTCAAACGTTTCGCCATGGCATGATCCGGACATGCAGTTGCGCGCCGCCACCGCCGAGGACTGGCCGGCCATCTGGCCCTTCCTGCGGGAGATCGTCGCCGCCGGGCAGACGTACACCTGGCCCCGCGACGTCGGCGAGGACGACGCCCGCCGACGGTGGCTGGTCGCCCCGCCGGGTCGTACCGTCGTCGCGGTCGACGCCGACGGGACGGTCCTGGGGACGGCGAAGCTGGTCGCCAACCAGGACGGGCCGGGTGACCACGTGGCGAACGCCAGCTTCATGGTCGCGCCGACGGCGGCGGGTCGCGGTGTCGGCCGGGCCCTCGGGGTGTACGTGCTGGAGCTGGCCCGGGGCGACGGCTACCTGGCGATGCAGTTCAACGCGGTGGTGGCCAGCAACACCCGGGCGGTGGCGCTGTGGGAGTCGTTGGGATTCGCGGTGGTCGGCCGGGTGCCGGAGGGTTTCCGCCATCCCGACCTCGGCCTGGTCGACCTGCTGGTGATGCACCGCCCGCTCGACTGACCGGCCGCCGGTCCCGGGAGTTTCGGCCGCAGCTCAAGATTTCCGCAAGTTCCGCCCGGGAACGCTCCCACGCCCGGGGCCGGAACGCGATCCTGGGGGGCACGGATGCCGGGGGTGGAGACCACCATCGGTAGCCGGGGGGACCTGCACGGGGGATCGCGCTCCGCCGGTTCGGCAACCGGCGTAGCGCGATCAGGGGTGCCTCACCACGGCCGTGACCACCGGTTCGGGCCCGGCGTGACCGCTGGTGTCGGGGGACGCTCCTATGCTGACCGCGTGGTGGAGCTGACCGGTGGCGAGGCGCTGACGTTGCGGATGACCGCGCTGGCCCTGCGGGAACATCCGACCGGCCGCCCGGCGGACGTCGCCGGGGTGGTGGAGTGGTTCGGGGCCATGCAGGCCCAGGACGCGGCGAGCGGCCTGTGGTCGCTGGGGCTGCGGCTGCCCGGCCGCACCGAGGCCGACGTGCGGGCCGCCCTCGAGCGGCGCGAGGCGCTGCGCACCTGGCCGATGCGCGGCACCGTGCACCTGGTGCCCTGCCGGGACGCCCGCTGGATGCTGGAGTTGACCGGCGTACGGGCACTGGCCGGGGCACCGGCCCGCCGGGCCGTGATCGGGCTGACCGAGGCCGAGGCCGACCGGGCCGCCGACGTGCTCGGCGCGGCGCTGGCCGGCGGCGGCCGGCTGACCCGCGCCCAGTGCCTGGCCGCGCTCACCGCCGCCGGCGTCGACGTCACCGGTCAGCGCGGCTACCACCTGCTCTGGTACGCCAGCCAGCGGGGCGTCACCTGCATCACCCCGCACGTGGGCACCGAGCAGACCTTCGCGCTGCTCGACGAGTGGGCCCCCGACCCGCACCGGCCCGCGCGGGACGAGGCGCTGGGCATCCTGGCCCGCCGGTACTTCCGCAGTCACGGGCCGACGACCCGGCAGGACTTCACCGGCTGGACGGGGCTGACCGCCACCGACGCGAAACGCGCCGTCGCGGTCGCCACCGACGCCGGACAGTTGGCCCGGGTGCAGGTCGACGGGGTGGAGTCGTATCTCGACCCGACGTTGCTCGACGCGCCCCGCCTGCCGGTGGACGACGTGCACGTACTGCCCGGCTTCGACGAATACCTGCTGGGCTTCAAGGACCGGACCCTGATGGTCGACCCGGCACACATGTCGGCGGTGGTCCCCGGCGGCAACGGGGTCTTCCAGTCCACCGTGGTACGCGGCGGCCGGGTGATCGGCACCTGGAAGCGCCGCCTCGCCCGGACCAGGGTCACCGTGACGGTGCAGCCGCTGGTCACGCTGGACCCGTCGACCAGGCAGCGGGTCGAGGCGGCGTTGGAAGGCTACGCCCGCTTCCTCGCCCTGCCGCTGCACCTCTCCTGGTAGCCCGCCTCCCGCAGCGGCAGAGACTTGACAGACGTCGTACGTCATACCAATATGAGCATCGATATATGCACTGATTCCGCGTCCCGTCCGGAGGGTCGAGATGACACCGGACCGGTCGACGTCTGCGCCCGCCGCTTCGACCGCCCGTCCCATGCTGACGTCGATGCTTCGGTGACGCCTTCGCGTCCGGTCGGGTGGCTCAGGTAGTGCTCTGGCGTCACACCCCCGAACCGGATGACGGCCTCCCCGTAAGGAGACGACCCGTGCCACCTCGCAAACGCTCGGCCCCACTAATCGGGACGATCCTGGCCGCCCTGGTCCTGGTCGCCGTCGGCGCGAACGTCATCACGAACGCGCCACCGGCCGCGGCGGCCACCACTGCCGGCTGCGGCAAGGCCCCGGGGCTGAACAGCGGCACCCACACCATCCAGAGCGGCGGCAAGAGCCGCAGCTTCATCCTCCGGCTCCCCGACAGCTACAACAACACCTACCCACACAGGCTGGCCTTCGGGTTCCACTGGCTGGGCGGCACCGCCAGTGCCGTCGCCTCGGGCGGAACCGACGGCTACCCCTGGGCCTACTACGGCATGCTGTCGCAGTCGAACAACACCACGATCTTCGTCGCCCCACAGGGCATCAACAACGGCTGGGCCAACACCAACGGTGAGGACGTCACCTTCACCGACGACATGATCCGCATGATCGACAACGCGCTCTGCGTCGACACGACGCAACGCTTCTCGGTCGGGTTCAGCTACGGCGGCGCGATGAGCTACTCGTTGGCGTGTTCCCGGCCGACGGTGTTCCGTGCGGTCGCGGCCATCGCCGCCCCCGGAACGATCAGTGGCTGCAGTGGCGGGACCCAACCCGTGGCGTACCTGGGCATTCACGGCATCAGCGACAACATCCAGAACGGCCGGTCACTACGTGACAGGTGGCTCAGGAACAACGGTTGCGCGGCGCAGAACGCTCCCGAGCCCGCGCGGGGCAGCCTGACCCACATCATCACCACCTACTCGTGCCGGGCCGGCTACCCGGTGGTCTGGGCCCCGTTCGATGGGGGCCACCAGCAGGGTCCGGTGGACGGTTGTGCCGGCTGTGAGAGCGGCGCGCGAAGCTGGGTCAAGCCTGAGGTGTGGCGGTTCTTCACCCAGTTCGGATCGACCCCGCCGACCACCACGCCGCCGACCACCACGCCGCCGACCACGCCGCCGGCCGGCGAGGCGAACGTGATGATCGCGGGTGGCCAGTCGGGCCGTTGCATCGACGTCGCCAACTCCAGCACGAGCAACGGCGCCCGGTTGCAGCTGTGGGACTGCCACGGCAACAGCAACCAGCGCTGGACCCATACCGCCAACCGCACCCTGACCGTCTACGGCAACAAGTGCCTGGACGCCAGCGGGTCGGGCACCAGCAACGGCACCGTCGTCCAGATCTGGGACTGCAACGGCGGCGCGAACCAGCAGTGGAACCGCAACAGCAACGGGACCATCACCTCCGCCCAGTCGGGACTCTGCCTGGACGCCGTCGGCGCCGGCACCGCCAACGGGACGCAACTCAACCTGTGGGCGTGCAACGGAGGCGGTAACCAGCAATGGGCCACCCGTAGCTGACGGTCCGACAACCCCGTACCACCATGGCACGATGCCGACGCGGGGTGGCGGTCGTATCCTCCGGCCGCCACCCCGCCGGACCGTGTCGCACCGGCCCCCGGCGGGCGGGTCGTCACCGCCCCGGTCGACCGCGCACCCGGCGGATCAGTCGCCGAGCGTGCCGGCTGACCGGCCCTCGTGCAGGGTGAGGTTCCGCCCGGACGACGGGTCGAACAGGTGGATCTTCTCCAGGTTGAACCAGACCCGCCGGTCCTCCCCCTCCTGCACCGGCGACTCGGCCGACAACCGGGTCACCAGGTTGCCCCCGCCCCCGCTGAAGTCGGCACCGGCGTCGGCGGCCAACTCCTCCAACTCGGCGGCGCTGGCCCGCTGCCCCTCCACGGTGAAGTAGACGTACTTGTCGGAGCCCATCGACTCGACGATGTCGGCCGGCGCGGTGAACTCCATCCCCCGGGCCCGCGCCTCGTCGTCGATCAGTTCGGCGTCCTCGAAGTGCTCCGGGCGGATGCCGAGGATCAGCTCCCGGGGCGCGTCGGCACCCTCCAGCTCGCGGCGGATCCGCTCGCCGATCGGCACGTCACCCAGGGCGGTACGCAGCTTCCCGTCCTCCACGGCGGCGTGCAGGAAGTTCATCGACGGGGAGCCGATGAACCCTGCCACGAAGAGGTTGCGGGGGTGGTCGTACAGCTCCTGGGGCGGGCCGACCTGCTGGATCGCGCCGCCCCGCATGATCACCACGCGGTCGCCCAGGGTCATCGCCTCGGTCTGGTCGTGGGTCACGTAGACGGTCGTGGTGCCGAGCTTCTTCTGCAACCGGGACACCACCGTGCGCATCTGCACCCGCAGCTTCGCATCCAGGTTGGACAGCGGCTCGTCCATCAGGAACGCCTTGGGCTGCCGGACGATCGCCCGGCCCATCGCCACCCGCTGGCGCTGCCCACCGGAGAGGTTGGCCGGCTTGCGGTCCAGCAGCGCGGTCAGCTCCAGGACCTTCGCCGCCTCCTCGACCTTGGAGTCGATGGTCTCCTTGTCGAGTTTGGCCAGCCGCAGCGGGAAGGCCATGTTCTCCCGCACGGTCATGTTCGGGTAGAGCGCGTAGGACTGGAACACCATCGCGATGTCCCGGTCCCGGGGCGCCTTGTCGTTGACCCGCTGCCCGCCGATGCGCAGCTCACCGGAGCTGATGTCCTCCAGCCCGGCGATCATGTTGAGGGTGGTGGACTTCCCGCACCCCGACGGGCCGACCAGGATGACGAACTCACCGTCGGCGATCTCCAGGTCGACGTCCTGCACCGCGACGGTGCCGTCGGGGAAGCTCTTGCTCACCTTGTCCAGCACGATGTCAGCCATTTTGTCACCTATCCCTTGACTGCGCCGGAGGTCAGACCGGAGACGATGCGGCGCTGGAAGAAGAGCACGAACAGGATGATCGGAATGGTGATCACCACGGCGGCGGCGCAGATCGCCCCGGTGGGGTCCTCGAACTGCGACTCGCCGGTGAAGAACGACAGCGCCACCGGCACCGTACGGGCCCGCTCGGTCGAGGTGAGCGTGATGGCGAACAGGAAGTCGTTCCAGCAGAAGATGAAGACCAGGATCGCCGTGGTGAACAGGCCCGGGGCGGCCAGCGGGGCGATGACCCGCCGGAACGCCTGCGCCTGGGTCGCGCCGTCCATCTTCGCCGCCTTCTCCAGGTCCCAGGGGATCTGCTTGAAGAACGCCGACAGCGTGTAGATCGCCAGCGGCAGCGCGAAGGTGATGTACGGCAGGATCAGCCCCGGCCAGGTGTCGAAGAGGCCCAACTGCCGCTCGATCTCGAACAGCGGCGACACCAGCGACACCTGCGGGAACATCGCGATCAGCAGGGACACCCCGACCAGCAGGCGCTTGCCGGGGAAGTCCAGCCGGCTGATCGCGTACGCGGCCATCGCGCCGAGCACCACCGCGATGAGCGTGGCGATCAGGGCGATGCCGATCGAGTTGACCAGGGCCCGGACGAACTGGTCGGTGTCGAAGATGCTCCTGTAGTTGTCGAGCGTCCACTCCCTCGGCCAGAACTTGCCGTCGGTCAGGGTGGCCGGGGTCTTGAACGACAGGGAGGCGATCCAGAGCACCGGAACCAGGGCGAAGACGACCACTATGACGTCGATCAGGCCCCAGCGCAGCTTCGCCCGGGTGGTGGTGTCGGCCATGTCAGCGCCTCTCCCCGTCGTCGCTGCCCGGGGCAGCGGTGCCGAACAGCTTCACGAAGACGAACGCGATGATCGCCACCGTGATGAAGATCAGCACGGACATCGTGGAGCCGATGCCGAGGTTGAGCCCCCGGATCAGGTTGTTGTAGGCGAGCATCGACACCGACGAGGTCTCGTTGCCGCCGTTGGTGAGCACGAAGATGTTGTCGAAGACCCGGAACGCGTCCAGGGTGCGGAACAGCAGGGCGACCAGGATCGCCGGCTTCATCACCGGCAGCATCACCTTGGTGAACCGCTGCCACGCCGTCGCCCCGTCGGTGGAGGCCGCTTTGAGCAGGTCCTCCGGGACCAGCGCCAGCCCGGCCATCAGCAGCAGGGCCATGAACGGGGTGGTCTTCCAGATCTCCGCCAGCATGATGATCGCCAGCGAGCTGGCCCGCTCGGTCAGCGGGGCGCTGCCGTCGAAGAGGTTGGCCAGGTAACCGGTGCCGGGCGTCCAGGCGTACCGCCAGGAGAACGCGGCGACCACCGTGACGATGCCGTACGGGATCAGCGCGGCGGTCCGGACGATCCCCCGGCCGACCAGGGTGCGGTGCATGACCAGGGCCAACCCCATACCGAGCACCAGCTCGACGGCGACGGTGACCACCGTGATCAGCATGGTCACCCCGAACGCGGTCCACCAGAACTCGTTGCTGAGCACGGTGACGTAGTTCTCCAGCCCGATGAACTCGCGCTGGTCGGGGAAGCGCAGGTCGAAGCGCTGCAACGACAGCCAGACCGAATAGATGATCGGGTACGCGGTGACCAGCACCATGACCAGCGCGGCCGGGGCGCAGAGCAGCCAGCCGAGCTTCCGTTCGGCCTTCTTGTTCTCGCTCAACGGGGCACGCCGGCTCACGGCAGGACCCCCTTGGACTGGAGCGCGTCGGAGATCGCCTCGCGTAGTTCCTTGGCCGTCTGCTCCGGCCGGATCGCCGACGGCGGCGACAGGATCGCCGACATCACCGTGGAGATGCTCTGGTACGCGGGGGTCAGCGGCCGGACCGCCGGCTCCTTCAACTCCTCCAGGATGGTCTCCTTCATCGGGTACGCCTCGGCCATCTCCGGGTCGTCGTAGACCGCCTCGATGGTCGGTGGCACCCCGTCGTTGATCGCGGAGAACTTCTGGTTCCTGGCGTCCCGGAGGCACTTCGCCGCCTCGAACGACTCCGTCGGGTGCTTGGAGTAGGCGCTGACCGCCATGTTGACCCCGCCGATGGTGACCTTGCTGGGGGTGTTCGCGTCGACGCCGGGCACCCGGGCCCACTTGACCTTCTTGGCCAGCTCCGGGTCCGCCTCCTGCAACGCCGGGTAGACGAACGGCCAGTTGACCTGGAAGGCACCCTTACCGGACTGGAAGTCCAACCGGACCGGATCCTCGGTGGAGTTGCTGAACGACGGCGACGTCACGCCCGACGTGGCAAACCGTTGGAGCTGGTCGAGGGCCTTGACGGTGCCGGCGTCCATCACCGCCTTCTTGCCGTCGTCGCTGAGGATCTTGCCGCCGGCGCTCTCGGCGAGGGTGTTGTAGAGCACCACCAGGCCCTCGTACTGCGCGCCCATGGTGAGCACCTGGTGGGGCTTGCCCTGCCCCTTGAGGTCCTTGGCGACGGTGATCATGTCGTCCCAGCTCTTCGGAGCCTCCGGGACCAGGTCACTGCGGTACCAGAGCAGCTGCACGTTGGTGTTCTTCGGCGCCCCGTAGAGCTTGTCCTCGTACCGGGCGGTGTCCAGCGGGCCCGCCAGGGTGCCCTGCTCGACCTCGCTCCTGTCCTGACCGGTCCACTCCCGGATCCACTTCGCGCTGGCGAACTCCTGGGTCCAGGTGACGTCGAGGCCGAGCACGTCCATCCCGGTGTCCTCGGCGGCCAACCGGCGGACCAACTGCACCCGCTGGTCGTCGGCCTGCCTGGGCAGCACCCGGTAGGTGATCTGGTAGCGGCCCTCGGCCCGGGTGTTGCAGTCGTCGACCACCTTCTGCAGGTTCTGCTCGGGTGGGTAGTACAGGTTGATCGTGGGCGTACCTCCGTCGCCGTCGTCAGCGCCGCATGCGGCCAGCGGCGCGACCAGCGCCAGCGCGGCTGCCGCCGCCCCGGCCCGGAGCGCCGGCCGACGCCGGTGCCGGGCCGTTCCGGGGTCCGTCATCGCCCTCCCCCTCTCTTCGGCGAATACCGGGGAAGTCACCCGCGCCCCGGTGCACGGCGAGCCGGTACCGGGCCGGTGAAGTGCGGAAACGCGCCCGCCCGGCCGTTCCGTGCGCCTACACTGCCCGACCTGTGAAGTCGCGAAACCTGCCGGTAACCAGAGTCCGGACCGATCGGTCGGCCCGCACCGGAGGTGGCGCGGCCGGGTGTCCCACCTCGTGCCCAATCGGGCCGGCCGCACGGTTCAACCTCGGCACACACTCTGCGGGCCGACGCACACCGTCAGGCCGACGCGCACCATTCAGGCCGACACGCACCGTTGAGACTGACGCGCACCGTCAAGGCCGATGCGCACCGTTCAGGCTGACACGCACCCGTTCAGGGGCGGGCGCACCCGGTTCAGGCCGGGTGCCCGGTTCAGGCGCGGGCTCTCGCCCAGGACAGGAAGCGTTCGGTCATCCGGGCCGGTGGGTGTTCCGGGTGCAGTTGGCTGAGCTGGTTCGTCGCCTCGTACATCAGGGTGCCGAGGTAGACGAGCAGCCCGGTGCGGTCCTTGCGGTACTCGGTGAGCAGGGCGAGCTTGGCCGGCTGGCAGGGCCACTCCCGGCCACAGTTGCGGCACCGCCACAGCGGGCGCATCGCGACGTGCGGGACAGGCGGTCGGACCACCATCACCGCCACCTCCTCGAATCATGGGCGCGTTCGGCGGGGTCGACCCCGGTCGTCTCGACCCGGGGCCGACCATCCGCGTCACCACACCGATCTGGGGACTGGAAGGGGCCGCTCCCGCACGGGGGATCGGGAGCGGCCCCGGCAGGCCCGCTGCCGCCCTCCCCGGCTGCCAGCGGGCCCGCCACGGGTGACAGTCTGCTGATCGGACCACTACTGTCGATACACGCTCACGTCATCTGCGCAGCTCAGCAGGGCGGGTGAGCGACCACGACAGACCCGCCGGTCCACGGTGGGCAGAGACTGGGGGTGTGATGGGGACAGCTACCGACTATGTGTTGGAGGAGTTACGCCTGTTCCGGGCGGCGCTCGCGCTCAGCCAGGACGACTTCGGCAAGGGCATCGGCTACTCGGGGTCGCACGTCAGCTCGGTGGAGACCGGTGGCCGGGCACCCACCAAGGAGTTCATGAAGGCGGTCGACGGCCACCACCAGACCGGTGGGCGTTTCCTGCGGATGCTGGAGCGGTTGGGCCGGCTCGACGCCGAGCCCGCCTGGCTCCGGGAGTGGATCGAGTTCGAGCGGGAGGCGACCACCCTGCGCTGGTTCGAGCTGGCGTACGTGCCGGGCCTGTTGCAGACCGAGCGGTACGCCCGCGCGACGCTGGCCGGCGGCCGGTTCGCCCCGGAGGACGTGGACCGGATCGTGGCGTCCCGGCTCGAACGGCAGGCGATCCTGCGGCGCGAGCGCCCACCGCAGCTCATCTGCGTGATCGACGAGGCGGTGCTCCGCCGGCCGGTGCTCGACCAGCCGGGGCTGATGATCGAGCAGTGTGAGCACCTGGCCCGGTTGACCGCCGAGGAGCACATCCAGGTGCACATCGTGCCGACCGATGCCGGCATGTACCTGGGGCTGGCCGGGCAGTTCATCATCGCCGAGATGCCCGACGGCGAACGGGTGACCTATGCGGACAACCAGCTCACCGCACAGATCGTCGATGCGCCAACCGATGTCGCTACGCTGGCCAGGACGTGGGAGATCGTGCGGAACGAGGCGCTCCCCCGCCGGCAGTCAATCGAGCTGATCAAGGAAGTGGCGAAGTCATGGACATGATGACCCCGCAGTGGCGGAAGTCGACCAGGTCCGGCGGCAACGGCGGAGCCTGCGTCGAGGTCGCCGACAACCTGCCCGGCCGGGTGCTGGTGCGCGACACCAAGGACCGCGAGGGCGGCACCCTCCACTTCGACCGTACGGCCTGGACCGCGTTCGTCGGCTACGCCAAGCAGCACTGACGCGGCTCACCGGCCAGGCTCCACCGCGCAGCCGGGGAGCCTGGCCGGCCCGACCAGCCTCCACCGCAAGACCCAAGTCCGAGCGGCCCGACCAGGTTCCACCGCGCAGCCGGGGAGCCTGGCCGGCCCCGGCCGCCTCTCACCCCCGCTCCGGCCCGTCGCGCAGGACGACGGTCGTCGATGATCAACGAGGCTCTACTCGGCAGCGGCGGCGCTCAGCAAGAGCGCAATCTCGGGACAGCGACACGGAGGCGATCGGGGCGTCAATCGCCTCGGCCGTCAGCGTGCCGCCGGCAGGTGTCGCCCGCACGTACGTCTCGACCCGGAGTCGCACGCCCGACGCGACTGCTGGTCGGGGTGCCCACCCCGCAGATGACCGTCGACCTGCCGCTGCGGCCTTGGCTGACCGCCCCATGCCCCACGTCGTCGGTATGCAAAGCCCCGCCCCATGATCGGATTGCCGAAATGGAGACGACACGCCGGGGAAAGTACATCGAATGGCAATCTGATCTTGAGGCTCCACCGCCCGCACCCCATCACCGCACCCCATCACCGCCCGCACCCCATCACCGCCCGAACCCCATCACCGCCCGACGCCCCGCGCCCCGGCGGGCACCGTGGGGTCCGTCGGCTGACCATGACTGTCCGGTCGGCGGGCGCGACGGGCTACCCAGCGTGTGCCTCTTGCACTAGCGTTGATGCACTCACTCCACAGCCGGCGCGTCGCCGTCGTAGTCGATACGCCTCCGGCCGACATCAGCCTGCCCGTTCGGTGGGTTCTCCGGCGAACTCACCGCTGCGCGCCCACCGCTTGGGCAGGATCATCCTCAACGAGGAGGTGCTCCGTGGTGCAGGACACCCGCGCTCTCGCCCTGACGTTCGAGGTGAGCGGCCTGCCACCGGTCAAGACCGAGGCGCTGTCCATCTTCGCCGCCGGCCATCGGCAGGCGACGAGGGTACGCGCCCTGCTCGAAGCGGCCTGCGCCGCGGCCCAGCAGACCGGCTGGACGCCGTTGGCCGGGCCGATCGAGGTCGACCTGATCCTGCGCTGCCCACCCGGGCACCGCACGTCCGACGCCAGCACCCTGCTCGGCGGGGTGTGCGCGGTGCTCCAGGACAAGAAGCGGGTGGCGAACATCGGGCTGGCCCATCTCGGGGTCCTGGTCGACGTCGCCCTCTACACCGACGACCGGCAGATCCGCCGGCTGTCGTATCTGGAGAAGCCGGCGGAGGACTTCTCGTACCAGGTCCGGGTGGCCGCCGCGCCAACCGTGGTTTGACCGACGTCCGCGGTGGGGTACCGCGGACGCCGACGAAGGGAGCGCCGATGTCGGAGCCACATGTCACGCTCGACCCGAGAGGGCTCGACCCGGTGCAGCAGAAGCTGCGCGGCCCACTGGAGGACCAGCTCACCTCGGCTCTCCAGGCGGCCACCGACCGGGTGCGGGCCAGCTACGCGGGCGAACCGGTCGAGCAGGTCTGTCAGCGGCTGCTCGAGGAGACCCGGTCCGGGCTGCACCCGGACATCGCCGCCGGCTTCCGGCCCGACATGGACGAGTTCTGCCGGGTGGCGGTGGCCATCGTCCGCGACGAGGTCTCCTGACCCCGCCAGCTCAGTACCGGCCGAGGTTCTGCGCCGGGCAGATCACGATGCGCGGTGAGTGCTTCGGATCCAGCCAGCGCAGTACGGCCACCAGGTCGGCGTGCGACAGGCTGACACAGCCGGCGGTCGGGCCCCCGGTCGCGGTGCCGAACTCGTGCAGGAAGATCCCGCTGCCGGCGTTCGGCACCGGCCTGGGCACGTTCGGCGGCATGTTGTAGGTAATCACCGCGAAGTGGGTGTACGCGGGCACCTCCCGCCAGAGCGCCTCGCTGTACCCGCCCGGGTTGGTGGTGCTGTGCTGGAAGGTGTTGTAGGCGGCCGAGTTCGGGTTCTCGTTCCACCAGTCGTCGGCGACCACCCGGTGGTAGGGGAAGCGCACGCCGGGATCGACGGCGATGCCGTACATGGTGGGGCCGAACGAGTAGACCCCGGTGGGGGTGGTCGACACCCCCTCGGCGTGGTTGTCGCTGAAGCCCTTCGCGCCCACCCGGGCGGGCAGCGGAGCCGACACCGGCACCCAGTGCCCGCCTGCCTGGTGGAACGTCTCCAGGGTGGCGTAGGTGGTGGAGTAGCCGGCACCGGTGACGATGACGACCTGACGGGTCGCGGCGGGCAGGGTGGTCAGCCGGGAGGCCCGGTTGGGCGGCGGGACCGGCCGCCCACGGCCCGTCGCCGATGCCGCCCCGGCAGGTGTCGTCTCCATCGCTGACATGATCGCATCACTGACGACTCCCCGGCTCCCCAAGGCCGACGGATCGACGTCGCGCCCCGACGGCTGACGCCCGCAGCTCGGGGCGGTGCCCGACGACCGACGCCGGCAGCTCGGGGCGGTGCCGGCGGGTCAGCACCGGCGGGCGGTGCCGGCGGGTCAGGGCCGGGTCCGCAACTCCCCGTCCCTGACCGCCGGCCGTCCGGCCCGGCAACGGTGCTCGCCGGTGCGGGCACGATGGGCGGGGCAGGCCGCCCACGTCGGCCCGACACGCGGACCAGGCCGCCTGCACTCAGCTCCACTGTGCCCCGGCGCCGGACTTCGGTGCGTTCCCGACCACCCCGAATGGTCCGGAACGCCGGCCCAGGTTAGGCACCCGTCGGGTGGCCGGGCAAGCAGCTCGGCGGTGCCGTGGAGGTGATTCCCGCAGGGGTGGAATTGCGGCATCTCGGCGTGACACGGTCAGCCGGGCTGACGCTGCTTCTCGTCGAGGCGGGTGGTCGTCGGCACGACCGCGGGCCCGGCGGAACGACGTCCCGCCGCCCAGGCACCGAGGATCGTCCCCAGCGCCATCAGGTGCAGCAGTCGCACGCCGTAGGGGGCGGGTGCGGTGGCGGCGGGCAGCACCGGCAGCACCGGCATCCCGAGCGCGACGACCGCCAGGGCCACCGCCCGGAACACCCCCGGACGGTCCGGTGGCGCGGCTGCCGGCACGTCGGGGAAGAGCTGCCCGCGACGGGCGGCCCGGACCGCCAACACGCACACCAGCGCCCCGCAGGCCAGGCTGCTGGTCAGATTGGCCAGCAGCGGCCAGTCCAGACCGGCGACCCTGACCGTGCCGGGGTCCACCCCCAGGGCGTACGCCCACCACGCGCTGTGGGTCACCCGGTCCAGGACGACGTGGCTCACCACGCCGATCAGCGCCGAACAGACGGTGACCTGCCAGGGGTGCCGGACGCCGCCGAGCGCCGCATACCCGGGCCAGCCGAAGAGCCGACCGCCGGGCAGGTGCACCGCGACCCCGGCCACCACCCGGCGGACCAACCAGGCGTAGGCCAGCGCCACCGGCAGGCCCCACCACAGCGCACCACCCAGGGTGTGTACCCGCGCGCCCATCTCGAACCGGGTGCCACTGACCAGGTAAGCGACGTCGGGCGCCACAGCCCCGGTGCAGAGCGCCACCCCGTCGAACCAGTGCGGTCGCCACAACTTCAACGGCAGCACCGGAGCCAGGTGGGAGGGGAAAGTCAGCGGCACGCACCGTACGTTACCGCCCCGACACCCTCAGAAGTGGGCAAGCAGGTCCGGGAAAGCCGCCAGCCGGACCACCCCGGCATCGGCCGGGTCGAGGTCGTCGTCCTCCAGGACCCAGGTGTTCTCGTTGGGGATGAACACCGCCCGCATGCCGGCCGCCCGCGCCGGCAGGATGTCCGACTTCGGGGAGTTGCCGATCATCCAGGCGTCGGCCGGGGCGAACCCGTGTTCCCGGGCCAGCCACCGGTAGGTCTCGGTGTTCTTCTCCGCCACGACGTGCGCCGCGGTGAAGTGGTGCAGCAGGCCGCAGGCGTCCAGCTTGCGCTGCTGCTCCTCCTGGTCCCCCTTGGTCAGCAGCAGCAGGTCGTAGCGGGTGGCCAGGGCGTCGAGGGTGTCGGCGACCCCGGGCATCAGCTCGACCTGGTGGTTGACCAGTGCGGTGGCCAACCCGTCGATCTCCTGCCGCTCCCGCGCGGTGACCGGCCGCTCGCGCAGCCGGACGAGGCATTCGCCGAGGCTACGCAGGAAGACCTTGCTGCCGTAGCCGTGCGCCACCGCGTTGGCCCGCTCGATGTCGTCGAGCACCCCACGGATCTGGACCCGGTCGAGGGTCGGGTGGTCGAGCCAGTCCAGGAAGTCGTCGATCACCCGCTCGAACAGGACGTTGTTCTCCCACAGCGTGTCGTCGGCGTCGAAGACCAACGTCTTCGCGGTCCCACCCGTACGCATCCCGGTTCCCTCCCGAAGGGTCGCCCCGCCCGGCCGGCGGCGTCCCGGACACGCTAGTGGTCCGCCCCGCCCGGCACATCCGGGTTGTCCCGGCGCAGGGTCAGGATGAGGTCGACGACCAGGGCGGTCCATCCGGTCTGGTGCCAGGCCCCGAGCCCGGCGCCGTTGTCACCGTGGAAGTACTCGGGGAAGGCGATCAGGTCCCGCCAGTCGGGATGGGTCTGGAACAGCTGACACGCGCCGTAGATCGGCCGGCGGCCCCAGCCGTCCCGGGTGAACAGGGAGATCAACCGGGCGGAGAGGTCGTCGGCGATCTCGTCCAGGGTGCACTTGTGCCCCGACCGGGTCGGGTACTCCACCTGGAGGTCGTCGCCGAAGAACGCGGCGTAGTCGCGCAGCGCGCTGATCAGCAGGAAGTTCGTCGGCATCCAGATCGGGCCGCGCCAGTTGGAGTTGCCGCCGAACAACCCGCTGGTCGACTCGGCCGGCTCGTAGCCGACGCAGAACTCCTGCCCGCCGAGGTCGACCGCGAACGGCTTGTCCAGGTGCGCCCGGCTGAGCGTCCGCAGGCCGTAGTCGGAGAGGAACTCGTCGGGGTCGAGCATCCGGGCCAGCAGCCGGACCACCTGCTCCGGGCCGACCATGGACAGCAGCCGCTGCTGACGGCCGTCCGGGCCGAGCCGACGGGCCCCGATCACGTCGGCGTACTCGGGGCGTTGGGTGAGGAACCAGCGCAGCCGGGCACCCAGCTCGGGCAGGCGTTGCAGGGTCCGGCCGCTGAGCCGGGTGGTGGCCGCCAACGGCAGCAGGCCGACCACCGAGCGGACCTTCAGCGGCACCTGACTGCCGTCGGCGAGCCGCAGCACGTCGTAGAAGAACGCGTCCTCGGCGTCCCACAGGCCCTGCGAGTAGCCGGCCGCGGCGATGTACGCGAAGTGCTCGAAGAACTTCGTTGCGGTGTCCACGTACGCCCGGTCGTGTTCGGCAAGCACGATCGCCATGTCGAGCAGGTTGAGGGCGTACATCGCCATCCAGCCGGTGCCGTCGGACTGCTCCAGCACCCCGGCGACCGGCAGCGCGGCCGAGCGGTCGAACGGGCCGACGTTGTCCAGCCCGAGGAAGCCGCCCTCGAACAGGTTGTTGCCGCCGGTGTCCTTGCGGTTGACCCACCAGGTGAAGTTCAGCAGCAGCTTGTGCATCACCCGGGCCAGGAACTCGTGGTCGCGCCCGCCGTCGATCTCGAACACCTTCAGCGCCGCCCAGGCGTGCACCGGCGGGTTCACGTCGCCGAACGCCCACTCGTACGCCGGGATCTGGCCGTTGGGGTGCAGGTACCACTCACGGAGCAGGAGCAGCACCTGCGCCTTGGCGAAGCCCGGGTCGACCCGGGCGATGGTGACGCAGTGGAAGGCCAGGTCCCAGGCGGCGTACCAGGGATATTCCCACGGGTCCGGCATGGAGATGACGTCGAAGCTGGTCATGTGCCACCAGGCGCTGTTGCGCCCGTGCCGGCGACCGGCCGGCGGCGTCGAGCCCGGGTCGCCCTCCAGCCACCGCTTGACGTCGAAGTGGTAGAACTGCTTGCCCCACATCAGCCCGGCGATGGCCTGCCGGGCCACCAGCGCCTCGTCGGCGCTGGCCGCCGCCGGGATCACCCCGGCGAAGAAGCGGTTCGCCTCGGCCCGGCGGGCCCACACCACCGCGTCGAAGCCCGAACCCAGCTCCGCCGGGGGCGGCGGGGCCGCCACGGGCGGCGGGGCGGTCCGGGTCAGCCGCAGCCGGATCTGCCGCTGCCCGCCGGCCGGCACCTCGAGCACGTAGTGCAGGGCGCCCTTGGTCCCCTCCCGGTCCGGGTTGACGGTGGCCGCGCCGGCCACCACGTGGTCGTTGATCCCGTCCTTCGGGTACGGCGAGCGGCCGGCCAGCCCCCACAGCCGCTCGGCGTTGGTGTCGTTGTCGCAGAGCAGCGGGACCGGCTCGCCGTCGCCCTCCAGCAGGATCTGCCCCAGCACCCAGTGCTCGCCGACCAGCCGGCCGCCCTCGCCGACCAGCCGGGGCACCCGGTCCGCGCCGGGCGGACCCCAGGCCCAGGTGTTGCGGAACCACAGCGTGGGCAGCACGTGCAGGGTGGCCGCCTCGTCGGCCCGGTTGGCGACGGTGACCAGGATGCACAGGTCGGTCGGGGACGCCTTGGCGTAGTCGACGGTGACCGCCCAGTACCTGTCGTCGTCGAAGATGCCGGTGTCGACCAGTTCGTACTCGTTCTCGTCCCGGCCACGCAGGGCGTTCACGGCGACCAGTTCGTCGTACGGGAAGGCGGCCTGCGGGTAGTGGTAACGCCAGCGCATCCAGGAGTGGGTGGGCGTGCTGTCGAGGTACCACCAGTAGTCCTTGGCGTCCTCGCCGTGGTTGCCGCCGTCACCGCCGAGGCCGAACATCCGCTCCTTGAGGATCGGATCCACCCCGTTCCACAGCGCCAGCGCGAAGCAGAACGTCTGCCGGTCGTCGCAGACGCCCGCCATGCCGTCCTCGTTCCACCGGTAGGCTCTGGACCGCGCATGGTCGTGGGGGAAGTAGTCCCACGCCGTGCCGTGCTCGCTGTAGTCCTCCCGTACCGTCCCCCACGCCCGCTCGGACAGATAGGGACCCCATGCGCGCCAGTCCTGCTCCCCGGCCTCTGCCTGGGCGAGCCGGAGCCGCTCGGCGTCGGGGGACGGGGCATCGGAGGGCGATCTGTCGGTGAACACCTGCACATTTTCGACGCCGCCGGGGTACTTGACCACAGCGGCCATTGTCGTCGTGGCGTGTTACACCTCGCCGCCACAGGAGGAAAGAAGTTGATCGAGTTCGGTTTCGGCCCGGGGGTCTGCGGCGAACTGGCCGCTGGGACGACCCGGGAATGGCTGGTCACCGACGGTCTCGGCGGGTACGCCATGGGCACCGTGAGCGGGTTGCGGACCCGCCGTTACCACGGTCTGCTGGTGGTGGCCGGGGAGACTCCGGCGGCCCGCCGGGTGGGACTGGTCAGCCTGGACCCGGCGGTGGTCCTGCCGTCCGGGGCCCGGATCCGGCTCGGCGCGCACGAGTGGTCCTCGGGCGTGGTCGACCCGCGCGGCTTCGAGTTCCTGGAACGCTTCGACCTGGTCGACGGGCTGCCCCGCTGGCGGTGGCGGATCGGCGACGTGGTCATCGAGCGGGAACTGGCCATGACGTACGGCCGGCCCGCCGTGGCGGTGGTGCACCGGCTGGTGGCCGGCGGCCCGGTCCGGCTGGACCTGTCGGCCGCCTGCACCTGGCGCGACGCGCACGGCGAGCGGCGGGCCGACGGCCCGACGCCCCGGGTGGAGCCGGCCGACGGCGGCGCGGTCGTCGAGGGCGCGTACCGCCTGGCCGGCCCGGACTGGACGCCCGCCGGGCAGTGGTGGCTGGGCGTGCATCACCGCGAGGAGGCCGCCCGGGGGCTGCACCCCGACGAGGACCTCTGGTGCGCGGGGCGGTTCTCCGGCGCGCTGGACCGCCCCGGGGACACCGTCTCCGTGCTGGCCTGGGCCGGTGACCTGGCCGAGGAGCCACCGCCGGCGACGCAGGTGGTGGCGGCGGCCCGGCGACGGCACCGGGCGGTGGTGACGGCGGCGAAGCCGGCCGACGCGGTGGACGCGACCCTGGCGCTGGCCGCCGACGCGTTCGTGGTGCGCACCGCCACCGGGCCGGACGTGGTCGCCGGCTATCCGTGGTTCGGGGCCTGGTCGCGGGACACCATGACCTCCTACGAGGGGTTGTTCCTGTGCACCGGGCGGGCCGACGAGGGGCGGGAGCTGCTGCGGTCGTACGCGGCGACGCTGTCGGAGGGGATGCTGGCGAACACCGCAGACACCGGTCGGGTGGAGTACAACACGGTCGACGCGACGCTGTGGTTCCTGCACGCGGTGAGCCGACACGTCACCGTCACCGGCGACACCGACCTGGGTGACGAGCTGCTGCCGGCGCTGCACGGGGTGGTGCAGGCGCACCTGGCCGGCACCCGGTACGGCATCGCGGTCGACCCGGCCGACGGGCTGATCACCCAGGGCGGCACCCCGGGCACCGCGCTGACCTGGATGGACGCCCGCGTGTACGGGGTGCCGGTGACCCCGCGTACCGGCAAGCCGGTCGAGGTCAACGCGTTGTGGATCAACGGGTTGGCCGGGTTGGCCGAGCTGACCGAGCTGGCCGGTCAGGACCCGGCCGAGCTGTGGCGGCTGCACCACCGGGCCCGGGACGCGTTCGGCAAGCGCTTCCCCACCCCGGCTGGCTGGCTGCACGACGTGGTGGACGCGCCCGCCCCGGCGTACCCGCTGGGTGGGGCGGCGCACCACGACGACGACCTGCTCCGCCCCAACCAACTGCTCGCCTGGTCGCTGCCGTACGCCCCGCTGGAGCCGGACCCGGTGGCGCTGCGCCGGGTGGCCGCCGGGCTGTTCACCCCGCTGGGCCCGCGCAGTCTCGCCCCCGACGCGCCGGAGTTCGCACCCCGGCACCGGGGCGGCCCGGCGGACCGGGACGGCGCCTACCACCAGGGGACGGTCTGGCCGTGGCTGGTCGGCCCGTTCGTCGAGGCATACCGGAAGGCCGGACTGCCCACCGACGACCTGCTGGCCGGGCTCGTCGGCCACCTGGGCGAGTACGGCCTGGGGTCGGTGAGCGAGACGGCCGACGGCAGTGCCCCGCACGCCGCCACCGGCTGCCCGTTCCAGGCCTGGTCGGTGGCCGAGTTGCTGCGGGTCAGGCGGGCCGGCTAGGCAGCCGTTACACACCGGCAACGGTGACGTCTCCGCTGGTTATCCACGGCTGGGCAGGATGGGTACCGACCCCGGGCCGCAGCGAAGACACCCTCATGGTGTCCCACCGGCGCGTGCCCAGGACACACCCGAAGGGGGCCGCATGTCACCTGACGCCGACGTGATCGACATCCACCCCGCCCGGCACCAGCGGGTGCTGATGCTCTCCTGGGAGTACCCGCCGGTGCTCGTCGGTGGCCTCGGCCGGCACGTGCACGCCCTGGCGACGGCCCTGGCCGCCGCCGGGCACGAGGTCACCGTGGTCACCCGGCACGCCGACGGGTCACCGCTGGAGGAGTACGCCGAGGGGGTCCGCATCCTGCGCGTCCCCGAGGACCCGGTGGCCTTCCCGCTGGCCACCGGCTCCCTGCTGGCCTGGACGATGGCGTTCAACCACACCCTGACCCGGACCGCCCTGCGGGCCGCCGACACCGCCGACTACGACGTGATCCACGCGCACGACTGGCTGGTCGGGCACACCGCCGTGACCCTGGCCGAGCACCTGGACCTGCCGCTGGTCACCACCATCCACGCCACCGAGGCCGGTCGGCACCAGGGTTGGCTGCCCGGGGAGCTCAACCGCACCATCCACGGTGTCGAACACTGGATCAGCAACGCCTCGGCCCGGGTGATCGCCTGCTCCGGTTACATGGCCGCCCAGGTGAGCCGGCTGTTCGACGTACCGGCCGGTCGGGTCGACGTGGTGCCCAACGGGGTGGACGAGCGGGCCTGGCGGGCCCGTCCGCGGGCGGTCGCCTCGGCCCGGGCCCGGTTCGCCGGGGACGGTCCGCTTGTCGGTTACGCCGGGCGGCTGGTCTACGAGAAGGGCGTCCAGCACCTGGTGGACGCCGTGCCGTACCTGCGTGACCGGCACCCGGGGCTGCGGGTGGTGATCGCCGGCGACGGCCCGTACAAGGACGAACTCGTCGACCGGGTGCAGCGGCTGCACGTCACCGACAGCGTCCGGTTCGCCGGTTTCCTGGACTCCGGGCAGCTCCCGGCGATGCTCGCCGCCACCGACGCGACAGTCGTGCCGAGCCTCTACGAACCGTTCGGCATGATCGCCCTGGAGGCGGCGGCGGCCGGTGCGCCACTGGCCGTGGCGGACACCGGCGGGCTGGCCGAGATCGTCGAGCCGGGCGTCACCGGGGTGACCTTCCCGCACAGCGACCCGGACGCGCTCGCCGGTGCGGTCGGCCGACTGGTCGGCGACGAGGTCTTCGCCCGCCGGGTGGCCCGCCGGGCCCGCACCATGGTCGGCGAACGGTACGGCTGGGCGGCCATCGCCGCGCGTACCGCCGGCAGCTATGCCGCCGCCCGCCGCGAACACGGCGGCTTCCAGGCCCGTCGGGCGGCGACGCTGCTGGCCGGCGGTCGACAGCGGATCACCATCCCGGACGGCAACCTGCTGGCACTGGACGGCGCCGCATGTTGAGTGGATCGGCACCCGACAACCGATAGGTCCGTCCCGATCCATTGGCTACGGTGTACCTCGGCCGATGGTGAGGAGAACGGTGCAGCAGGTAGTGATCGCCGGTCGGTACCGCCTGTTGGACTTGGTGGGCCGGGGTGGCATGGGCCGGGTCTGGCTGGCCCGCGACGAGGTGTTGCACCGCGAGGTGGCGGTCAAGGAGGTGGTGCCCCCTGCCTGGCTGGCCGACGACGAACGCGACGAGCTGCGGCTGCGGACGCTGCGCGAGGCGCGCACCGCGGCCCGGCTCAACCACCCCAACGTGGTCCGGGTCTACGACGTGGTGCAGATCGAGGAACGACCGTGGATCGTGATGGAGTACGTCCCGTCGCAGTCCCTGCAGACGGTGCTGGACACCGCCGGCCCGGTCGATCCGGTCCGCGCCGCCGACATCGGGATGGCGCTGCTGGCCGCGCTGCGCGCCGCGCACTCCGCCGGGGTGCTGCACCGCGACGTCAAGCCGCAGAACGTCCTGGTCGCCGACGACGGACGGGTGATGCTCACCGACTTCGGGCTGGCCACCTTCGACGGCGGTGACGGGCTGATGACCCGCCCCGGCATGGTGCTCGGCTCACCGCAGTTCGTCGCCCCGGAACGCGCCGCCGAGGGGGTGTCCAGCGTGGAGGCGGACCTGTGGTCGCTCGGGGCCACCCTGCACGCCGCCGTGGAGGGCCGCTCGCCGTACGCCCGGAGCACCGCGATGGCCACCCTGGCCGCCCTGGCCACCTCGCCGCCGGATCCGGCACCGCATGCCGGGCCGCTGCGTCCGGTGCTGGAGGGGCTGCTGCTGCGCGACCCCCGGCAGCGGATCGGTCACGACGAGGCGAGCCGCCGGCTGGAGATGGTGACCCGACCGGTGCCCCGCTCGGAACCCCCCACGGTGGTGCTGCCGGTCGCCCGTCCGGCGGGCGTCGCCCCGCCGCCGCACTGGCCGGGGCCGGACGGTGAGCCGGCGGAGCGGCCGACGGGCCGGCCGACGGAACGGCCGACGGAACGGCCGCCGAGGAGCCGCGCGGAGATCGACGCCGAGCGGGTCTGGGGACCGCCCGGCCGCCGGGTGTCCGGCGACGCGACGCAGCAGCCCGCCACGTCCCCTCCCCCGGCGTCGGCCGGTGCCGACGGACCGGAGCCGGCGAGCTCGGACCCCGGCCGTGCCGGGACGGTCGACGCGGCACCGGGCAGCCCCGCGGTGGTCGCCTCCGGCACCGCCGCTGCGGGGCCGGGCGGACCTGCCCCGGGGCCCGGCGACCCGGGAGGCCGTGCCCCGGCGCTGGTCGACCCGGCAGGACGCGTCCCCGGCGCGGGCAGCCCTGGCGGACCCGGTTCGGGCCTGGGCGGCCCGGGGATGGGCGGGCCGGGGATGGGCGGGCCGGCAGGACGCGGCCCGGGGCGGGCCGGCGCGGGCGCGGGTTCCCGACGGGCGACCGGGACGGGCCGGGTGGCCGGGCTGGTCACCCGGCTGACCAGGGGCGCCCGGGGATGGCTGCTGGCCGGGGTGACGTTGGCGGTGGGGGCGACAGTCGGGATCGGCACCACCTTCGCGATCAGCGACGACGACCACCGGGCCGCGCCGGCCGCCACCGACGGCTCGACCAGCGTCACACCCTCGACCCGCCCGTACGGCCCACCGGGCCCCGGACCGGGCCGGACGGGACCGCCGCCGCCCGGCGGACCGGACGTCGCCCCGCCACCCCTGCCGTGTCTGCGCCCCGACCCGGTCGGCACGAAGGTCACCGGCCGACCGGCGACCGTGGACGACGGGTTCCGGCCCCCCTCCGGCTGGACCTGGTACGACGGTGCCGGCTACCGGATCGCCGTCCCGGTCGGCTGGCTGCGTACCCAGGAGGGGCAGGTGGCCTGCTTCCGCGACCCGGGCAGCCGCCGGACGCTCAGTGTGGAACCACGGGCCGGCGGTGGCGGCGCGCTGGACCGGTTGCGGGCCGAGGAGCGCACGCAGCTCGACTTCGGCGCCCTGCCCGGGTACGACAAGATCAAGCTGGCGGCGTTCGACGGCGACGGTGCCCAGTGGGAGTGCCGGTGGGACACCCCGTTCGGCGGCCGGGAGCACGCGGTCCGGCTGATCCCCGGTCGTGACCTGGCCAGATACCTGCTGAGTTGGTCCGCTGCGGACGAGGACTGGGACGACTCGGCCGACGAATTGGTGGTGGTCCGGGAGAGCTTCCGGGGCCGGTCGACCGAGGTCACCTCGCCCACCTGACCCAGGCCCCCGACGGCCGCCCGCCCCGTAGGACCCACCACCACCGCGCCCGACCGCCCGACCACTGCCCTCCCACCTAGCTGCGGTCGAGAAACCGCAGCTAGGTGGCTACCCTGGTACCGGGGGATCCGAGGGGGAACGTCGTGCAGCAGCTGCTGGTCGCCGGGCGTTACCGGCTGCTCGACCTGGTCGGCACCGGCGGGATGGGTCGGGTCTGGTTGGCCCGCGACGAGATGTTGCACCGGGACGTCGCCGTCAAGGAGGTCGTCCCACCCCACTGGCTCGCCGAGTCCGAGCGGGCCGAACTCCGGCTGCGGACGCTGCGTGAGGCGCGTACCGCGGCCCGGCTCAACCACCCCAACGTGGTACGCATCTACGACGTGGTGCACGACGGGGACAGCCCCTGGATCGTGATGGAGTACGTCGCGTCCCGGTCGGTGCAGCAACTGCTGGGCGACGACGGCCCGCTGGACCCGCACCGGGTGGCCGGCATCGGTCTGGCGGTGTTGGCCGCCCTGCGCGCCGCGCACGCCGCCGGGGTGCTGCACCGGGACGTGAAGCCGCACAACGTGCTCGTCGCCGACGACGGGCGGGTGGTGCTCACCGACTTCGGGCTGGCCACCTTCGACGGCGGTGACGGGGCGATGACCGGTCCGGGCATGGTGCTCGGCTCGCCGCAGTTCGTCGCCCCCGAGCGGGCCCGCGACGGGGTGTCCGACCCGCGTACCGACCTGTGGTCGCTGGGGGCCACGCTCTACGCGGCGGTGGAGGGGCAGTCGCCGTACGCCCGGTCGAGCGCGATGGCGACGCTGAGCGCCCTGGCCACCGAGCCGCCCGACCCGGTGCGCCGGGCCGGCCCGCTGCGTCCGGTGCTGGACGGTCTGCTGTGCCGCGACCCCGACCGACGGCTCACCGCCGCCGAGGCGGAGCCGCTGCTGCGGGCGGCGCTCGCCGCGACGTCCCGACCGCCGGGCGACCCGGCACCTCGGTCGGCCGACCCGGCAGCGGAGCGGGGCGACCCGGCACCGCGATCGGGTGGCCCCGCAGCGGAGCGGCGCGGCCGGACGCTGTCATCGGGCGGCCCCGCCGCCGCTGTCCCGGCGGCCGACCCGGCCTCCGGGCCGGCCGGCGCGGGGTGGGGCGGGCCGACGGAGGGCGCGTCCACCGGGGACACCCCGTCGCTGCCGGTCGGAGTGCTCCGCCGTCGTCGTCGCCGCACCGTCCTGGTCGCGGTGGCCGTGGCGGGCACGCTGCTGGCCGGGACCGGGACGACGTTCGCCCTGCACAACGGCGGCGCCGCGCCGTCCTCGCCGGGTGGCGGTGCCGGCGACCCGGTGGCCCGGCCGGCGGCCTTCCCGTGTGCCGCGCCCGCACCGGCGGACGCCACCCCGGTCCGGTCCGCGCCGCCGCCGTCGGCCGAGCGGTTCGGCCTGGTCCCCGGCTGGACCTGGTACGAGGACCCGGCCGGATTCCGGATCGCCGCGCCGGCCGGTTGGCTGCGCTACACCGAGGGCACGGTGACCTGCCTGCGTGAGCCGGACGGCCCCCGGGTGTTGAGCGTCGCCCCGGGTGACGCGCCGGCCGAGCCGGTCGCCCACTGGCGGGCCGAGGAGCGCCGGCTCACCGACGACGGACGGCTCGCCGGTTACCGCCGGGTGGAGATCTCCGCGTTGGACATGTTCCGCGGCGGCGCGCTGTGGGAGTGCGAGTGGACCGGCGCGGCCGGCACCCGGCTGCACACCGCCCGGTTGCTGGTACGGGTCACCCCGCAGCGGGCCTACACCGTCTCATGGCTGACAGACCAGTTCGACTGGCAGGTCAACGCGACATACTTCCTGATGATCCGGCAGAGTTTCCGCCCCGCCGTCTGACACCCTCCCCTGTGGACCGTCCGGGTGATTGCCCCGTCGGCGACGGTTCTGGCACAGTGGCGTAGCGTTGTCGATCAAGAAACCGGGGAGGGGCGAGGCGACATGATGGGACCGTCCCACGCGCTGTCGGGCGCGGCGGTGTGGCTGACCGGGTCGTGGGCGCTGGACCAGTTCGCCGACTACCACCAGTCTCCGCTCGCGTTGGCCGTCGGCACGGCGGTCTGCGCCGGTGGCGCGCTCTTTCCCGACCTCGACCTCTCCGGCAAGGTCACCCGCAACCAGGGCGGCGCGACGGTGGCCCGTACCTTCGGCGTCTTCTCGCTCTTCGTCGCCGAGGTGATGGAGAAGATCTCGCTCGGGGTCTACTACGCCACCAAGCTCAGCCGGGACCCGCGCCGCAACAACGGCCACCGTACGCTGACCCACACCATCCCGTTCACCGTGCTGGTCGGCTGGGGCACCACCGCGCTCTGCACCGCGTACGGCAAGTGGGCGGTGGTGGGCATCCTGTTCTTCATGATCGGGCTGGCGCTACGCGGCCTCTTCGACAAGTGGGCCGAGCGGGCCGGCTGGGTGATCGTCACGCTCGTCTCGGCCGCCGCCGCCTGGTTCACCTTCGCCAACCTGCCCGGCGACCGTGGTTATCCGATGATCGGGTTGGCGGTCGGGGTGGGCTGCTTCGTGCACATCCTCGGTGACATGATCACCAAGGCCGGGGTGCCGATCCTCTGGCCGATTCCGATCAAGCGTCGGATGTGGACGATGATCGGGCTGCCGAACAGCATCGCGCTGCGTACCGGCAGCAAGGCCGAGGTGGTGGTGTTGCGTACCGCGTTGACGGTGCTCTCGGTGCTCGCGACGGTCGGGCTGGTGGCGCCCTCGGTGCTGCACCGGTTCAACATCGAGGTCTGACGGTGGTCGGTGGGCCGGCGGTCGGTGGGCCGGGTGTGCCCCTCAGACGCCGACCCGCTGGGGTGGCACGGTGAGGCCGTAGAGCGCCATCAGCTCCGGGCTGTCCACCCGGTTGCCGTCGGCGACCGAGTCGCAGGCGATGTCGACGATCTGGTCCTTGTGGGCCAGCAGGTACGGCCGGGCCCCGACGTCGGCGCTGGCCAGAGTCGCGATGCCGGCCCAGTGCCGACGGCCGAAGAGCATCGGGTAGCCGCGCAACCCGTCGTAGGTGGCGCAGGCCAGCACGTCCGGGTACGGCAGGGCGGCCACCCGCCGGACCGCCGCCGGGGTGAGACCGGGCATGTCGACCGGCACCACCACCACCGCCTCGACCCGTTCGTCGGCCAACGCGGCCAGTCCGGCCCGGATCGACGAGCCGACCCCGGTCCCCCAGGCCCGGTTGACCACCACCGTGGCGGGGCTCAGGTCGGCCGCCGCGCGGACCTCGTCGGCCGCCGCCCCCAGCACGACCACCAACTGCCCGCAACCGGCCTCGGTCATCGTCTCGACCATCCGGCTGACAAGCGGCCGGTCCCCTTGGCGCAGCAACGCCTCGGGGCCGCCCAGCCGGCGTCCCCCGCCCGCCGCGATGATCATTCCTGCGATACGCACACCAATGCAACGAGCCCCCGAGAGATGAGTGTCGGCCCGAAACGGATATTTGACGCATATAGCTTCACCCCACCCGCCCCTGCCGCACTCCCCCCGTGATCAACCCGCACTTTCCCCGGTGATCAAGAAGTTTGCGTCAGGTTCGCGCCTCCCCATGACGCAAACCTCTTGATCACCGGGGGGCGAGGTGGGACCGGGGCGAGGGGGGTGGGTGGGTG
>NZ_JBTMMT010000030.1:0-74740 GCF_055517075.1 Micromonospora sp. DSM 43699 | reverse complement strand
ACGGTTCGGCACCACCCGACCCCTGCCCAAGATCCTCGACCTGCCCCAACAGGTCTGGATCAACAAACCCGAGCCACAACGACAAGCCGCTTAACTCCCGTTGGCCTCAATCCCTTGACACGTTCCGTTCACGGCCCGCCTGACGCCTGAATCGCTAACGTCATCAGGTCTAAAGGGCCCGACATGCTCTAGCCACACCCGGGCCATCCGCAGCCGCTCCGGACACCTGTCGATCACGATCAGGGCCATCTGGCAACACCCGCCGGTCTGCCCACACCCGGGCCGTCTGCCCACACCGGACGCGGTCTGACACCAACGGGTGCCGCACCGACGCACATCGGCGTCGGACGGTGACCGACTCGAAGTCGCCGCTCTGGTCGCCGAGAGCCCGGCTGGTCGTCGAAGACCCGGGCTGGTCGTCGAAGACCCGGGCTGGTCGTCGAGCACCCGGCTGGTCTTGGGAAAGCCCGGCCGCATGACGCCGAGCGGGCGGGCGACGTTCGAGAAGCCACCAGACCAGGGGCACCTTGCGGCCGGGAAGAGGTCGGGCCCCGTCACCGGGAAGGACCGGGGTCAGGTGGCCGGGGATAAGCGGCCGGGGATAAGCGGAGGTCAGCCGGCCGGGGAGTCGGCCTGCTGCCGGGCGGTCACCAGGTCGCCGAGCCGGGCCCGACCGCCGTCGAAGGCGGTGAGCACCCACACCCCGTCCTCCAGCAGCGCCATCGAATGCTCGACGTGCGCCGCCACCGACCGGTCGCGGGTGACCACGGTCCACCCGTCGGACAGCTCCACGGTACGCGGCGAGCCCATCGTGATCATCGGCTCGATCGCCAGCGCCATGCCGGGCACCAGGCGCGGCCCCTTACCGGGACGACCGTGGTTGAGCACGTGCGGGTCCTGGTGCATCTCGGTGCCGATTCCGTGCCCACCGTAGCCGTCGACGATGCCGTACCGGCCGCCCCTGCGGACGGCGGTCTCGACCGCGTGCGAGATGTCGGTGAGCCGGCCCCGGCCGTTGGCGGCGCCCCGCGCGGCGGCGGCGATGCCCGCCCACATGGCGTCCTCGGCGACCGAGGCCATCTTCAGCAGCGCCGGGTCGACCTCGCCCACCCCGACGGTGACCGCCGCGTCGCCGTGCCAGCCGTCCAACACCGCGCCACAGTCGATCGAGATCAGGTCACCCTCGCGGAGCACCTGGTCGGCTGCCGGGATCGCGTGCACCACCTGCTCGTTGACAGACGAGCAGATCGAGCCGGGGAAGCCGTGGTAGCCCTTGAACGACGGGACCGCCCCGGCCTCCCGGATGGTCGCCTCGGCGAGGGCGTCGAGGTCGGCCGTACTCACCCCGGGGGCGACCGCCGCGCTCATCCGGCGCAGGGCCTCGGCGACCACCAGCCCGGCGGCCCGCATCTTGTCGATCTGGTCAGGGGTCTTCAGCTGGATGTCCAGCTGGGCACGGCGCATGAAGCGATCACCTTTCGTTGCCGACACACAGCGAAACAGCGGGGTACCTGACGTACCCCGCTGTTCGCACTCTATCCACCGGGTCCCGCCGCGAGGTCAGCCGCCGTACGAGCGCAGCGCGTCGATCGCGCGGACCGTGACGTCCTCCACCGGCCCGGTGGCGTCGATCCCGACCAGTTTGTTCTGGGCGCCGTAGTAGTCGACAAGCGGTGCGGTCTTCTCGGCATACTCACGCAGTCGGGCCGCGATGGTCTCCGGCTTGTCGTCGTCGCGCTGGAACAACTCGGCGCCACACCTGTCGCAGATGCCGTCCTTGGTGGTCGCGTCGAACTCGACGTGCCAGATCTTGCCGCAGCCCCGGCAGGTACGCCGGCCGGAGAGCCGCCGGATCACCTCGTCGTCGTCGACCACCAGCTCCAGCACCAGATCCAACGCGGTGCCCAGGTCGGCGAGGAGCTTGTCCAACGCGGCGGCCTGCGGCGTGGTACGCGGGAAGCCGTCGAGCAGGAAGCCCTCGGAGGCGTCCGGCTCGGCGAGCCGGTCCCGGACCATGTTGATGGTCACCTCGTCCGGGACCAGCTTGCCCGCGTCCATGTACCGCTTCGCCTCGACTCCCAGAGGCGTCCCCTGGGAGACGTTGGCCCGGAAGATGTCACCGGTCGAGATCTTCGGCACCGAGAGGTGTGCGGCGACGAACTCCGCCTGTGTGCCCTTGCCCGCGCCCGGCGGGCCAACCAGAACGAGTCGCATCTACCGCAGGAACCCTTCGTAGTTCCGCTGCATGAGTTGGCTCTCGATCTGCTTCACGGTCTCCAGACCGACGCCGACCATGATGAGCACAGCGGTGCCGCCGAACGGGAAGTTCTGGAACTGCTGGCTGTTCAGCCAGATGAAGAAGAAGTTCGGCAGGACCGCCACGATGCCCAGGTAGAGCGCGCCCGGCAGGGTGATCCGGCTGAGGATGAAGTCGAGGTAGTCGGCGGTCGGCTTGCCGGGGCGGATGCCCGGCACGAAGCCGCCGTACTTCTTCATGTTGTCCGCGACCTCGGTCGGGTTGAACGTGATCGACACGTAGAAGTACGTGAAGAAGATGATCAGCAGGAAGTAGATCACGATGTGCAGCGGCGCGTCGGCCTGCACGATGTTGTTCTGGATCCAGGCCTGGGTCTTGCCCGGGTCGGTCTGGTCGAAGAACTGGAGCGCCAGCTGCGGCAGGTAGAGCAGCGACGAGGCGAAGATGACCGGGATGACACCGGCCTGGTTCACCTTCAACGGGATGTAGGTGGAGGTGCCGCCGTACATCCGCCGGCCGATCATCCGCTTGGCGTACTGCACCGGGATGCGGCGCTGCGCCTGCTCGATGAAGCAGACCGCGGTGATGACCAGCAGGACCAGGGCGAGCACCAGGACGAACTTGCCCCAGCCCTCGTTGGTCTTGATCTTCCAGCCTTCGCTGGGGAGCCGGGCAGCGATCGAGGTGAAGATCAGGACGGACATGCCGTTGCCGACGCCGCGGTCGGTGATCAGCTCACCGAGCCACATCACCATGCCGGTGCCGGCGGTCATCGTCATGACCAGGATGCCGAGGGTCAGCCAGTTCGGGATGCCGGTGCCCTCGGGCACGATCGGGAACTGGTCGCAGCGGTTCTGGAAGAGCTGGCCGGAACGGGCCAGCGCCACGAACGCCGAGGACTGGAGGATGCCCAGACCGAGGGTCAGATAGCGGGTGTACTGGGTGATCTTCGCCTGGCCGGCCTGGCCCTCCTTGCGGAGCTGCTCCAGTCGGGGGATGACCACCGTCAGCAGCTGCAGGATGATCGACGCGGTGATGTAGGGCATGATGCCCAGCGCGAAGACCGAGAGCTGCAACAGCGCGCCGCCGGAGAACAGGTCGAGCAGGTTGAGCACGCCCGTGTTCTGGCCCTGCAGACTGTCGAGACACTTCTGCACGTTGCCGTACGAGACGCCGGGGCTGGGCAGCGTAGCGCCGAGCCGGTAGACCGCGATGATGCCTACTGTGAACAGCAGCTTCTTGCGCAGGTCAGGCGTACGGAACGCACTGAGAAAGGCGGACAGCAACTTCTTCCTCCTGCGCGCGGGCCGCCCGGTGGTGGTCCCTGGCGGGTCGGGGTGGGTGCCGGGCGAGTGCCCGATATCCATGGCTGGGAAGGGACTCTAACAGCCCGATCCCGCTCCGGGCAGGTGTGCCCGGCTACATAAACCAAATCCGATGTTACCCGGCGCACACGCTCCGGGGAGACCAGGGCGCCCGCCCAGTCACTGAGAACTGAGCGGGCGCCATGGATTGCCTGACCTACAGCTCGGTGACGGAGCCACCGGCGGCGGCGATCTTCTCCTTGGCCGAGGCGCTGAACGCCTGCGCCGACACCTGGAGGGTCACCCCGCCCAGATCGCCGGTGCCGAGGATCTTGACCGGGTGGCCCTTGCGGACCGCGCCGGCCTCGACCAGCTCCAGCGGGCCGACCTGACCGCCGTTGGGGAACAGTTCGGCGAGCCGGTCCAGGTTGACCACCTGGAAGACGACCTTGAACTTGTTCTTGAAGCCCTTCATCTTCGGAAGACGCATGTGGATGGGCATCTGCCCACCCTCGAACGCCGCCGAGATGTTCTTGCGGGCCTTCGAGCCCTTGGTACCGCGACCCGCGGTCTTGCCCTTGGAGCCCTCACCGCGACCGACCCGGGTCTTCGCGGTCTTGGCACCCGGAGCGGGGCGCAGGTGGTGAACCTTGATCGTCATTACTCGACCTCCTCGACCTTCACGAGGTGGCTGACCGCGAAGATCATGCCCCGAATCTCGGGCCGGTCCTCCTTGACCACCACGTCGTTGATCCGCTTCAGGCCGAGCGAACGCAGCGAGTGCCGCTGGTTCTGCTTCCTCCCGATCGCGGACCGGAGCTGGGTGACCTTCAGGCGCGCCATCAGGACGCCACCCCCGCCCGCGACGCCAGCATGGCGGCCGGCGCGACGTCCTCGACCGGCAGGCCACGACGGGCCGCGACAGCCTCCGGGGACTCGAGCCCCTTCAGCGCCGCCACCGTGGCGTGCACGATGTTGATCGGGTTGGACGAGCCGAGGCTCTTGGAGAGCACGTCGTGGATGCCCGCGCACTCCAGCACGGCACGCACCGGGCCACCGGCGATGACACCCGTACCGGCGGACGCCGGCTTGAGCAGCACGACGCCGGCGGCGGCCTCACCCTGGATCGGGTGCGGGATCGACTGACCGATCCGTGGCACCTTGAAGAAGTGCTTCTTGGCCTCCTCGACACCCTTGGCGATCGCCGCGGGCACCTCCTTGGCCTTTCCGTAGCCCACGCCGACCGTACCGTCGCCGTCGCCCACGATCACCAGGGCGGTGAAGCTGAAGCGACGACCACCCTTCACGACCTTGGCGACGCGGTTGATCGCGACGACCCGCTCGATGTGCGGGGTCTTCTCGACGGGCGCGTTTCCGCGGCCGCCCTCACGGCGGTTGTCGCGGCGACCACCCTCGTTGCCACCGGACCCGCCGCCACGGCGCTGTTGACCTGGCATCAGCAGCCTTCCTTATCTCTCGTGACGGGGTTTCTAGAACTCGAGCCCGGCTTCGCGGGCGGCATCGGCGAGCGCGGCGACCCGCCCCGCGTACCGGTTGCCACCGCGGTCGAAGACGACCTTGGACACACCGGCGGCCTTGGCCCGCTCGGCGAGCAGGCCGCCGACCTTGCCGGCCAGGGCGCTCTTGTCGCCCTCCGCACCGCGCAGCGACGCGTCCAGGGTCGAGGCCGACGCCAGGGTGTGACCCTTGGTGTCGTCGACGATCTGGGCGACGATGTGCCGCAGCGAACGGGTGACCACGAGGCGGGGACGCTCGGCGGTTCCGCTGACGTTCTTGCGGACCCGGAAGTGTCGACGCGCACGGCCGACGGCGCGCTTGGCGGCGACGCCGCGGCGGCGCTTGAGCAGCGTGGCGCTCACTTCTTACCTGCCTTTCCGGCCTTGCGGCGGATGACCTCGCCCTGGTACTTGACGCCCTTACCCTTGTAGGGCTCCGGCGGGCGGATCTTCCGGATGTTGGCGGCGACCTCACCGACCTGCTGCTTGTCGATGCCGGCCACGTGGAACAGGGTCGGCCGCTCCACCGTGAAGGTGATGCCGTCCGGCGCGGGGACCAGCACCGGGTGCGAGAACCCGAGCGCGAACTCGAGGTCCTTGCCCTTGGCCGTGACCCGGTAACCGGTGCCGGCGATCTCCAGGCTCTTACGGTAGCCCTCGGTGACCCCGACGATCATGTTGGCGACCAGGGTACGGCTCAGGCCGTGCAGCTCCTTGGCCTTGCGCTCGTCGTTCGGCCGGTTGACGTGCAACTGGCCGTCCTCGCCCCGCTCTGCCCTGATCGGCTCGGCGAGCGTGTGCGCCAGCTCGCCCTTCGGACCCTTGACCTTGACGGTCTGGCCCTCGATCGTGATGTCGACGCCGGAAGGCACCGGGATCGACTTACGTCCAATACGCGACATTTCTACCTGTCTCCCGTTACCAGACGAAGGCGAGGACTTCCCCGCCAACGCTCCGCTTGCGGGCCTGCCGGTCGGTGAGCAGCCCCTGGGACGTCGAAATGATCGCCACGCCCAGCCCGCCGAGCACCCGCGGGAGCCCGTCCGACTTGGCGTACACCCGGAGACCGGGCTTGGACACGCGCTTGATGCCGGCCAGGCTGCGCTCGCGGCTCTGGCCGTACTTCAGCTCGACGACCAGTCGCTTGCCGACGGCGCCCTCTTCGGGCTCCTCGACCGACCAGGTGGCGATGTAACCCTCGGCCTTGAGGACCTCGGCGATGTTCGCCTTGATCTTCGAGTAGGGCATCGTCACCCGGTCGTGGTACGCCTGGTTGGCGTTACGCAGACGCGTGAGCATGTCTGCGATCGGGTCGGTCATCGTCATGAATTCGTCAACCTTTCTCGCCGGGGTTCCCCGGGCACGGCCCGGGGCCTACGGCGAAGAGACAGTTCAGCTGACACGCCGAAGCGCGCCGGGCTATTACCAGGAAGCCTTGGACACGCCGGGCAGCTCACCGCGGTGGGCCATCTCCCGGATGCAGACCCGGCAGAGACCGAACTTGCGGTAGACCGCCTTCGGACGCCCGCACCGCTGGCAGCGGGTGTACGCGCGAACCGAGAACTTCGGCTTCGCAGCCGCCTTGATGATCAGCGCCTTCTTGGCCATCTCAGTTCTCCTTGAACGGGAAGCCCAGGAGCTTGAGCAGCGCCCGGCCCTCGTCGTCGGTCGTGGCGGTCGTGACCACCGTGATGTCCATGCCCCGCTGGCGATCGATCCGGTCCTGGTCGATCTCGTGGAACACCGACTGCTCGGTCAGGCCGAACGTGTAGTTGCCGTGCCCGTCGAGCTTGCGCCCGTCCAGGCCGCGGAAGTCGCGGATACGCGGCAGCGCGATCGACAGCAGCCGGTCCAGGAACTCCCACATCCGGTCGCCGCGCAGGGTGACCTTCGCGCCGATCGGCATGCCCTCACGCAGCTTGAACTGCGCGATCGACTTGGTGGCCCGCCGCACCTGCGGCTTCTGGCCGGTGATCGTGGCCAGATCGCGGACGGCGCCGTCGATCAGCTTGGCGTCGCGAGCGGCCTCGCCGACGCCCATGTTGACGACGATCTTGACCAGCCGCGGCACCTGCATGGGGTTGCCGAAGCTGTGCTGCTCCTGCAGCTTGGCCACGATCTCGTTGCGGTACCGCTCCTTGAGGCGCGGCAGGGTCTTGGTTTCGGTAGCCGTGGTCATCACAGGTCCTTACCGGTGCTACGCGCGATGCGGACCTTCTGGCCGTTGTCGTCGAACCGGTAACCGACCCGGGTCGGGTTCCCGTCGGAGTCCAGGACCTGCACGTTCGAGACGTGGATCGGGGCCTCCTGGGTGACGATGCCACCGGTCTTGGCGCCACGCTGGGTGGTGCTGATACGGGTGTGCTTCTTGACCCGGTTCACGCCTTCGACGAGGACCTTGTCCTGCCGCGGGTAGGCCGCGATGACCTTGCCCTTGGCGCCCTTGTCCTTGCCGGCGATGACGATGACCGTGTCGCCCTTCTTGACCTTCACGGTCACAACACCTCCGGCGCGAGGGAAATGATCTTCATGAACCGCTTGTCCCGCAGCTCCCGGCCCACCGGGCCGAAGATACGGGTGCCGCGCGGGTCCCCGCCGTCCTTGATGATGACGGCGGCGTTCTCGTCGAAACGGATGTACGAGCCGTCCGGCCGCCGACGCTCCTTGGCGGTGCGGACGACGACGGCCTTGACGACGTCGCCCTTCTTGACACCGGCACCCGGGATCGCGTCCTTGACGGTGGCCACGATGACGTCGCCGATGCTCGCGTAGCGCCGACCGGAGCCACCGAGAACCCGGATGCACAGGATCTCCCGGGCACCCGTGTTGTCGGCGACGCGCAGTCGCGACTCCTGCTGAATCACGTCTATCTCCTATGTCTGCCGGTTCTCCGGCCGCCCTCGCGGACGGCCGGAGCCTGGCGGAACCTGCGCCCGACCGAAACCGGCCGAGCTCGAGCCTTCGCTACTTGGCCTTCTCGAGGATCTCCACGATCCGCCAACGCTTGGTGGCGGACAGCGGCCGGGTCTCCATGATCGAAACCCGGTCACCGATGCCGGCGGCGTTCTGCTCGTCGTGGACCTTCAGCTTGCGGGTACGACGCATGATCTTGCCGTACAACGCGTGCTTGACCCGGTCCTCGACCTCGACCACGACGGTCTTGTCCATCTTGTCGCTGACCACCAGGCCCTCACGAACCTTACGGCGGGCCCGCACGGTGGCGGTGGTGTTCTCGGTCTCGCTCATGATGCAGTCACCTCAGTCGGCGCGGCCGAGAGACCCAGCTCGCGCTCACGCATGATCGTGTAGATCCGGGCGATCTCCCGACGGATGACCTGCAACCGCCGGTTGTTGTCCAGCTGACCGGTGGCGGCCTGCACGCGGAGGTTGAACAGCTCCGCCTTGGCCTCGCGCAACTTCGTGACCAGCTCCTCCTCGGAGAGCTCACGCAGCTCGGAAGGCTTGACGCCCGCTGCCATCAGGATTCACCCACTTCGCGCGTAACAATGCGGCACTTCATCGGGAGTTTGTGGATCGCGCGACGCATCGCCTCTCGCGCGATCTGCTCGTTGGGGAACGACATCTCGAAGAGAATCCGCCCCGGCTTGACGTTCGCGACCCACCACTCGGGCGAGCCCTTACCGGAACCCATCCGGGTCTCGGCCGGCTTCTTGGTGAGGGCCTGGTCCGGGAAGACCGTGATCCAGACCTTGCCACCACGCTTGATGTGCCGGGTCATGGCGATACGTGCCGACTCGATCTGCCGGTTGGTCACGTACGCCGGCTCGAGAGCCTGGATCCCGAACTCGCCGAACACCACCCGGTTACCGCCCTTGGACGCGCCGTGGCGGTCCGGGTGGTGCGGCTTGCGGAAGCCCTTCGGGGGCTTGCGCGGCATCAGCATCTGTCAGCCCTCCTGCTGCGTTTCTGCCGGCTGGGTGACGGCCGCGGCGACAGCGGAGCTGTCGACCGGCTCACCGCTCGGCGTCTCGGCCTGCTGCGCGATGGTGGTCGCGGCAGCCCGGCCGGCCTCGGTACCGCCGGCGGTCGTACCGGACGAACCCGACCGGCCACGACGCGGCCGCTCGGGCCGGTCGCCACGCTCACCACGACGCGGGCGGGACGGACCGGCCTCGGCCGGAGCCTCCCGGCCCGGCACGGCGTCGCCCTTGTAGATCCAGACCTTCACGCCGATCCTGCCGAAGGTGGTACGGGCCTCGAAGAAGCCGTACTCGATGTTGGCCCGCAGCGTGTGCAGCGGAACCCGACCCTCGCGGTAGAACTCCGTCCGGCTCATCTCGGCGCCGCCGAGACGACCCGAGACCTGCACCCGGATGCCCTTGCAGACGGGGTTCTTCATCGCCGACTGCATGGACTTGCGCATCGCCCGACGGAAGCTGACCCGGCTGGAGAGCTGCTCGGCGACGCCCTGGGCGACCAGCTGCGCGTCCGACTCGGGGTTCTTCACCTCGATGATGTTCAGCTGCACCTGCTTGCCGGTGAGCTTCTCCAGCTCGCCGCGGATCCGGTCGGCCTCCGCACCCTTACGGCCGATGACGATGCCCGGCCGGGCGGTGTGGATGTCGACCCGGACCCGGTCCCGGGTGCGCTCGATGTCGACCTTGGAGATACCCGCGCGCTCGAGGCCCTTGGACATCATCCGGCGGATCTTGACATCCTCGCCGATGTAGTCCTTGTAGAGCTTGTCCGCGAACCAGCGGGACTTCCAGTCGGTCGAGATGCCGAGCCGGAATCCAGTGGGGTGAACCTTCTGACCCATTACTCGGCACCCTCCGTCTTGCTCTCGGTCTCAGCGGCCTCGGCCTGCTGCGCCGGGGCGGCCTTCTTGGCAGCCGCCTTCTTCGGCGCGGCCGGCGCGACCGCCTCCACCGCCACGGTGATGTGGCAGGTGCGCTTGCGGATCCGGTACGCCCGGCCCTGCGCCCGCGGCCGGAACCGCTTCATGGTCGGGCCCTCGTCGACGAACGCCTCGCTGACGAGCAGCGCGTCAGGGTCCAGCCGCTCGTTGTTCTCCGCGTTGGCGATCGCGCTAGCGAGCACCTTGTACACCTGCTCGCTCGCCGCCTGCGGCGCGAACTGCAGCACCGTGAGCGCCTCCTTCGCGGGCAGGCCGCGGACGAGGTTGACCACCCGGCGCGCCTTCATCGGCGAGATGCGCACGTGTCGCGCAACCGCCCGCGCGCCCGGAAGCACCGGAGCGTCGCCCTTTCCTGGCATCGCTGTAACCCCTTGTTCCTCTATCCGTATGCCCGCGGCTCAGCGCCGGCGGCTCTTCCGGTCGTCCTTCTCGTGACCCTTGAACGTGCGGGTCAGCGCGAACTCGCCGAGCTTGTGCCCGACCATCGCCTCGGTCACGAACACCGGGACGTGCTTGCGTCCGTCGTGCACGGCGATCGTGTGCCCGAGCATCTCGGGGATGATCGTCGAGCGCCGCGACCAGGTCTTGATGACGTTCTTCGAGCCCTTGTCGTTCTGCGTCTCCACCTTCTTGAGCAGGTGGTCGTCGATGAACGGGCCCTTCTTCAGGCTGCGAGGCATGCTCTATCTCCCTCAGCCGCGCTTACGCGTGGCGTAGCGGCGGCGGACGATCAGCCGGTCGCTCGGCTGGCCCTTACGACGGGTGCGGCCCTCGGGCTTACCCTGCGGGTTCACCGGGTGGCGACCACCGGAGGTCTTACCCTCACCACCACCGTGCGGGTGGTCGACCGGGTTCATCGCGACACCACGGACGGTCGGGCGCTTGCCCTTCCACCGCATCCGGCCGGCCTTACCCCAGTTGATGTTCGACTGGTCGGCGTTGCCGATCTCACCGACGCTCGCGCGGCAGCGTACGTCGACCCGCCGGATCTCACCGGACGGCATCCGGAGGGTCGCGTAGACGCCCTCCCGGCCGAGCAGCTGGATGCCGACGCCTGCCGAACGGGCCAGCTTGGCGCCGCCGCCCGGACGCAGCTCCACATTGTGGATGGTGGTACCGACCGGGATGTTGCGCAGCGGCAGGTTGTTGCCCGGCTTGATGTCGGCGCCCGGACCGGACTCGACGCGGTCGCCCTGCTTCATGTCCTTCGGCGCGAGGATGTAGCGCTTCTCGCCGTCGGCGTAGTGCAGCAGCGCGATGCGCGCCGTGCGGTTCGGGTCGTACTCGATGTGCGCGACCTTCGCCGGCACGCCGTCCTTGTCGACCCGCTTGAAGTCGATCAGACGGTACTGCCGCTTGTGGCCGCCGCCGTGGTGCCGGGTGGTGATCCGGCCGTGGGCGTTGCGCCCACCCTTCTTCGGCAGCGGAGCCAGCAGCGACTTCTCCGGCGTGGACCGGGTGATCTCGGCGAAGTCGGCGACGCTGGAGCCGCGTCGGCCCGGCGTCGTCGGCTTGTACTTACGGATAGCCATTGTCTACACCCCTCAGCTGACCGGGCCGCCGAAGGCCTCGATACGGTCACCGTCAGCCAGCTTCACGATCGCCCGCTTGGTCGCCTTGCGCTGACCGAAGCCGGTCTTGGTGCGCTTGCGCTTGCCCTGGCGGTTGAGCGTGTTGACCGTCAGGACGCGGACGTTGAAGATCTGCTGGATAGCGATCTTGATCTCGGTCTTGTTCGCGTCCGGGTGCACCAGGAAGGTGTACCAGTTCCGGTTCAGCTCGCTGTAGCTCTTCTCCGAGACGACCGGCGCGACGATGATGTCCCGCGGGTCGGCGATCGTGCTCACTTGCCACCCTCCTCGGTGGTCTCGGCGGACTCGGCCACGGGGCCGGCCTCCGCGGGTACGCCCAGGAACTCGTCCAGGGCGTCCTTGGTGAAGACCACGTCGTCGGCCACCAGCACGTCGTACGTGTTGAGCTGGCCGGACTCGATCAGGTGCACCCGCGGCTCGTTGCGCAGCGACACCCAGTTCAGCTCGTCGGTGCCGCTCAGCACGACCAGGACCCGACGGGCCTCGGTCAGCTTGGCCAGGGTGGCCAGGGCCGCCTTGGTCGACGGCTTCTCGCCCGAGACGAACGCCTCGACGACGTGCACCTGGCCGGCGCGGGCCCGGTCGGAGAGGGCGCCACGCAGGGCGGCTGCCTTCATCTTCTTCGGGGTCCGCTGGCTGTAGTCGCGCGGCACCGGGCCGTGTACCACTCCACCACCGGCGAACTGCGGCGCGCGGATCGAGCCCTGCCGGGCGCGACCGGTGCCCTTCTGCTTGTAGGGCTTCTTGCCGCCACCGGCGACCTCGCCACGGCTCTTGACCTTGTGGGTGCCCTGCCGGGCCGCCGCGAGCTGAGCCACCACGACCTGGTGCATCAGCGCGATGTTGGCCTGGACGTCGAAGATGTCGGCCGGCAGCTCGACGGAGCCGCTCTTGGCGCCTTCGACATTGCGGACGTCAACGGTGGTCACTTGGCCACACCGCCCTTCTTCGCCTTCGTCTTGGCCGCGGTGCGGACCAGGACCAGCGCGCCCTTGGGGCCGGGAATGGCACCACGGACGAGCAGGAGGTTGTTCTCGGTGTCGACCGCCTGGACGGTCAGGTTCTGGACGGTGTAGCGCACGCCACCCATCCGACCCGCCATCCGGGTGCCCTTGAAGACGCGACCCGGGGTCGCGCAGGCGCCGATGGAGCCCGGCGAGCGGTGCTTGCGCTCGACGCCGTGGCTGGCGCGCAGACCGTGGAAGCCGTGCCGCTTCATCGGGCCGGCGTAGCCCTTGCCCTTGGTCTTGCCGGTGACGTCGATGGTCACGCCGGCCGGGAACTCCTCGACCGTGACCTCCTGGCCCAGCGAGTAGTCCGCCGCGTTCGCGGTGCGCAGCTCGACGATGTGCCGGCGCGGCGCCACGTCCGCCTTGGCGTAGTGCCCGCTGAGCGGCTTCTTGGCCTTGCGCGGGTCGATCGTGCCGTAGGCGAGCTGGACCGCGGAGTAACCGTCCTTCTCGGCGCTACGCACCTGGCTGACGACGCACGGGCCGGCCTGAACCACGGTCACCGGCACAACCTTGTTGTTGTCCCAGACCTGGGTCATACCGAGCTTGGCGCCCAGGATCCCCTTGACTTGCCTGTCCATTTGTCCGGTCCCTACAGCTTGATCTCGATGTCGACGCCAGCCGGCAGGTCGAGGCGCATGAGCGAGTCGACCGTCTTCGGAGTCGGGTCGATGATGTCGATCAGCCGCTTGTGCGTGCGCATCTCGAAGTGCTCGCGCGAGTCCTTGTACTTGTGCGGCGAGCGGATGACGCAGAAACGGTTGATCTCCGTGGGCAGCGGCACCGGGCCCGCGACCTGCGCCCCGGTGCGCGTCACCGTCTCGACGATCTTCCGCGCCGAGGAGTCGACGACCTCGTGGTCATAGGCCTTGAGCCGGATGCGGATCTTCTGTCCCGCCATGGTGGCTTCTGTTCCTTCTCTCGATGCCGCTGTGTTGCGGGCACCTGTACCGGCTGGCACAGGCCCACTTCGCCGACCCCCGCGGTCGGGCGTGTCGCGCCCGTGGACCAGGCTCCGCCCCGGGACTCCGGAGCGATTCGCTGACCACGCGGTGGGTCAAGGCGCCGATCGCATCACAGCGATCTGGACGCCGTGCGAGGGTGGTTGACCGCCAGGGGCGATCAACCACCCTACGCGCGACTGTTGGTCTCCCCGGAGGTCCAACCTTACGCCGGACGCGGGCGACTAACCGTCGTTACGCAACCTGACTAGTATGCCGCACGACCGGCGGCAACGCTAATCGGGGTTACCTAGCTCACTTGATGATCTTGGTGACGCGGCCGGCGCCGACCGTACGACCACCCTCGCGGATCGCGAACTTGAGGTTGTCCTCCATCGCGATGGGCTGGATGAGCTTCACGGCCATCGTGGTGTTGTCGCCCGGCATGACCATCTCGGTGCCCTCGGGAAGGGTGACGACACCGGTGACGTCCGTGGTCCGGAAGTAGAACTGCGGACGGTAGTTCTGGAAGAACGGGGTGTGCCGGCCGCCCTCCTCCTTGGAGAGGATGTAGACCGTCGCCTCGAACTCCGTGTGCGGGGTGCTGGTGCCCGGCTTGACGACCACCATGCCGCGCTCGACGTCCTCGCGCTTGATGCCCCGCAGCAGCAGACCGACGTTCTCGCCCGCGCGGGCCTCGTCGAGCAGCTTGCGGAACATCTCGATGCCGGTGCAGACCGTCTTCTGCGACTTCTCGCGGATACCGACGATCTCCACCTCCTCGTTCGGCTTGAGGATGCCGCGCTCCGCGCGACCGGTGACGACCGTGCCACGACCGGTGATCGTGAAGACGTCCTCGATCGGCATCAGGAACGGCTTCTCGGTCTCCCGCTCGGGCTGCGGGATCGCGGTGTCGACCGCGTTCATCAGCTCCAGCAGGCGGCCGGTCCACTCCGGGTCACCCTCGAGGGCCCGCAGCGCCGACACCCGGACGACCGGCAGGTCGTCACCCGGGTACTCCTGCGCCGAGAGCAGCTCACGAACCTCGAGCTCGACGAGCTCCAGGAGCTCCTCGTCGTCGACCATGTCGCTCTTGTTGAGCGCCACGACGATGTACGGCACACCGACCTGACGGGCCAGCAGCACGTGCTCGCGGGTCTGCGGCATCGGGCCGTCGGTCGCCGCGACCACCAGGATCGCGCCGTCCATCTGCGCGGCACCGGTGATCATGTTCTTGATGTAGTCGGCGTGCCCGGGGCAGTCGACGTGCGCGTAGTGCCGCGCCTCGGTCTGGTACTCGACGTGTGCGATCGAGATCGTGATGCCGCGGGCCTTCTCCTCCGGCGCCTTGTCGATCTCGTCGAACGGCGTGTACGGGTTGAGGTCCGGGTACTGGTCGTGCAGGACCTTGGTGATGGCCGCCGTCAGCGTCGTCTTACCGTGGTCGATGTGACCAATGGTGCCGATGTTGACGTGCGGCTTAGTCCGCTCGAACTTAGCCTTCGCCACTGGTGTCCTCCTGTGGACTTCTTGGTTCGTTCGCCCCGGCGCGCCGGACGGCGCTTAGGACTCTGTCGACAGCCTTTCCGGCCTGCGGCCGGAGAGCTTGGTGGGTTCTGCGGCGATGAAGCCTACAGGCCCGGATTCACACAACTCGACCGAGGTGGTCGCGGGCGGGAACACCTCCCGCGACCGGCCCCGGCTCACCGGATCAGCAGCGGGTGAGCGTCACTCACCCGTCGCCTTGGCGATGATCTCCTTCGCCACGCTCTGCGGCACCTCGGCGTAGGAGTCGAACTGCATGCTGTAGCTAGCCCGGCCCTGGGTCTTCGACCGCAGGTCGCCGACGTAGCCGAACATCTCCGACAACGGCACCAGAGCCTTCACGATGCGGGCGCCGCTGCGCTCCTCCATCGCCTGGATGATGCCGCGGCGGGAGTTGAGGTCGCCGATGACGTCACCCATGTTCTCCTCAGGAGTGGTGACCTCAACGGCCATCATCGGCTCGAGCAATGCCGGGTCGGCCTTGCGGGCCGCGTCCTTCATCACCATCGAGCCGGCGATCTTGAATGCCATTTCCGACGAGTCGACGTCGTGGTACTGACCGTCGAGCAGCGTCAGCTTGACCCCGACCAGCGGGAAGCCCGCCAGGATGCCGTACTGCATGGCATCCTGCGCGCCGGCGTCGACCGACGGGATGTACTCCCGCGGGATACGACCACCGCTCACCGCGTTGGCGAACTCGTAGGTCGGCGACTCGTTGTCAAGCGGCAGCGGCTCGATGCTCACGATGACGCGGGCGTACTGGCCGGAGCCACCGGTCTGCTTCTTGTGGGTGTACTCGACCTTGTCCACCTTGCGGCGGATGGTCTCGCGGTACGCCACCTGCGGCTTGCCGACGTTGGCCTCGACGTTGAACTCACGGCGCATCCGGTCGACCAGGATGTCCAGGTGCAGCTCGCCCATGCCGGAGATGACCGTCTGGCCGGTCTCCTCGTCGAGCCGGACCCGGAAGGTCGGGTCCTCCTCGGCCAGCCGCTGGATCGCGGTGCCGAGCTTCTCCTGGTCGGACTTGGTCTTCGGCTCGATCGCCACCGAGATGACCGGCTCCGGGAAGGTCATCGACTCCAGGATGACCGGGTTCGCCGGGTCGGAGAGCGTGTCGCCGGTGGTGGTCTGCTTGAGACCCTGCACCGCGATGATGTCGCCGGCCTGCGCCGTCGGACGCTCTTCCCGCTTGTTGGCGTGCATCTGGTAGATCTTGCCGATCCGCTCCTTGCGGTCCTTGGTGGAGTTGACCACCTGGGAGCCGGACTCGAGCAGACCGGAGTAGACCCGGACGTAGGTGAGCTTGCCGAGGTGCTTGTCCGTCTGGATCTTGAAGGCCAGGCCGGAGAACGGCTCGTTCTTCGACGGCTTACGCACCAGCGGGGTCTCGCCGTCGGTGGCCGTGCCCTCGATCGCCGGGACGTCCAGCGGCGACGGCAGGAAGTCGACCACGGCGTCGAGCATGGGCTGCACGCCCTTGTTCTTGAACGCCGAACCGCACAGCACCGGGTTGGCCTTGCTGGCGATGGTGGACCGCCGGATGGCGGCCTTGATCTCCTCGACGGAGATCTCCTCGCCCTCCAGGTACTTCTCCATCACCGCGTCATCGACGTCGGCCAGGGTCTCCATCAGCTTCTCGCGCCACTCGGCCGCGGAGTCGGCCAGGTCGGCCGGGATCTCCTCGATCGCGTAGTCCTCACCCTTCTGGGTCTCCCCGCGCCAGGTGAGGGCACGCATGCCGATCAGGTCGACGACGCCGATGTGGTCGCCCTCGAGCCCGATCGGGATCTGGAGCACCAGCGGGGTGGCGTTGAGCCGGTCGATCATCATCTGCACGCAGCGGAAGAAGTCCGCGCCGGTGCGGTCGAGCTTGTTGACGAAGCACATCCGCGGAACGTGGTACTTGTCGGCCTGCCGCCAGACGTTCTCCGTCTGCGGCTCCACGCCGGCGACACCGTCGTAGACCGCGACCGCACCGTCCAGCACCCGCAGCGACCGCTCGACCTCGACCGTGAAGTCGACGTGACCGGGCGTGTCGATGATCTGGATCGTGTGGCCCTTCCACTCACACTTGGTGGCAGCAGAGGTGATCGTGATGCCACGCTCCTGCTCCTGCTCCATCCAGTCCATGACGGCAGCGCCCTCGTGGACCTCACCGATCTTGTAGGTGATACCGGTGTAGAACAGGATCCGCTCAGTGGTCGTGGTCTTACCGGCATCGATGTGCGCCATGATGCCGATGTTGCGTACGTTGGCGAGCGCGTCTGCGGCGGCCACTTCAGTCCCTACTTATCGTCGTCTCGACTCGACCGATGGCGGTTCCGGCGCCGGTCAGGCGCCGGAACCAAGCTGTTACCAGCGGTAGTGCGCGAAGGCCTTGTTGGACTCCGCCATCTTGTGAGTGTCCTCGCGCCGCTTGACTGCGGCCCCCAGACCGTTGCTCGCGTCCAGCAGCTCGTTCATCAGCCGCTCGATCATGGTCTTCTCACGGCGGGCCTTGGAGTACGTCACCAGCCAGCGCAGACCGAGGGTGGTCGCCCGGGACGGACGGACCTCGACCGGCACCTGGTAGGTGGCGCCACCGACGCGGCGGCTGCGCACCTCGAGGGTCGGCTTGACGTTGTCCATCGCCCGCTTGAGGGTGACGACCGGGTCGGTGCCGCTCTTCTCGCGGCAGCCCTCCAGGGCCGCGTACACGATGCGCTCGGCGAGCTGACGCTTACCGCGCATCAGGATCTTGTTGACCAACTGGGTGACAAGCGGCGAGTTGTACACCGGGTCAGCGACAAGCGGTTTCCGCGGAGCGGGTCCCTTACGCGGCATGTCAGCTCTTCTCCTTCTTCGCGCCGTACCGGCTGCGCGCCTGCTTGCGGTTGCGGACACCCTGGGTGTCCAGCGAACCGCGGACGATCTTGTAACGCACGCCGGGGAGGTCCTTCACCCGGCCGCCGCGAACGAGCACGATCGAGTGCTCCTGCAGGTTGTGACCCACGCCCGGGATGTAGGCGGTCACCTCGATCTGGCTGCTGAGCTTGACACGAGCGACCTTGCGGAGCGCCGAGTTCGGCTTCTTGGGGGTGGTGGTGTACACGCGGGTGCACACACCGCGCCGCTGAGGGGATCCCTTCAGCGCCGGGGTCTTGGTCTTGGTCGTCTTGGCCTGGCGGCCCTTTCGGACCAGCTGCTGAATGGTGGGCACCGGGTTTCTCCGCTCCCTTCGGCCGCTCACGCGACCGCGCCGTCTGCTCGTTAGCCGACCTGATGGTCGACTCTCCTACATTCCGGCCGGTGCCACCTCGCGGAGGCCCCGGCACCCGCGGTCGGGCGTGTCGCCCGATTCGCGGTCCCGGTGCCGACGCTCACGCGCGCACCGGCTTTCTGTCACCGGCGTGCGGTCGTCGCGCACCGGGTCTTGGACTGTGTCGTACGGCCGCTCGATCTCCGGAGCAAATCCGAATCCCGCGCACGCACGAGCCACCCAGGCTTGCCCGGGCGCAAGAGAGAAGAGTACCTACCACAGCCGCACAGGTCAAAACGGGTTGGTCCGCCGGGTCTCACAACTTCCCACCGGTCACGCCGTGTGCCTGCCTGCTCGCCCGGGTCGGGCCCCTCAGGTGCTCCAGTGTACCGGCTGTCGCGGGCCGCGGCCCGCCACCCCCGGACGGCCCGGCCCGTCACCCCGGACAGCGGGGCCCGTCACCCCGGACAGCGGGGTCACGCCAACTGCACCAGCAACGCCAGCCCCAACCCCAGCAGGCTGAGCACCAGCCCCACCCCGCCACAGCTGATCCCGGCCGTCGCCAGGCCCCGACCGGTGAACCGCACCGCCGGCGGCGGAGCGGCCCGCCGGATCTGCCGACGGGCCAGCATCCCGGCGACGATCGCCGCGCCGCCGGCCAGCACGCCCGGCACGGTGAACGCGCCGGCCGCCCAGGCACCGCCGAGCTGCGCTCCCCCGACGCCGAAGCAGATCACCAGCAACGAGACCAGGATCGACACCACCCCGGCGACCAGCGACCCCACCGCCGGACCGGAGGTGACCGCCGGCACGTCCAGGTGCACCACGGCGAAGGGCGTACCAGGGACCGGGTCGACCCGCTTCGGCAGGCGGGGGGCGTCCGGTGGAGGCGGGGGCAGCGGCCCGGGTCCAGGCCCGGAAGGCCCCGACCAGCCGGGCCCGGGTCCGGAGGGCCCTGACCAGCCGGGCCCGGAGGGTGCCGGCCAGCCCGGCCCGGCCGTCGGACCCGCCGGCTGTCCCGGGTACGGCCCGGGCAGCGTCGGCGGATGGTCACCCGCCGGCAGCACGCCGGGATACGACCCACCCGACCCGGAGTACGACCCGATCCCGGTCGGGCCGGAGGGACGCGGCCAGCCGGCCGGGCCAGGCACCGGCGAACCGGAGGGCGAGGCAGGCTCCGGGGAACCGGCGGGCGGCCCGCCCGGGTCGCCTGCCGACGGCGACGCCGGTTCCGTCACGGGGTCCTCCTGTCGCGAACTGGGTCCACCGTCACGCGACGGACACCGGCCAGGCTACCGCCGCCACGCACCGTGGGTGCTCCCCACCGGATCATCACCCCGCCGGGTCAGTCCACGTTCGGGGCGAAGTCCTGCCCGGACGGGGAACCTGTCAGCCGGACCACGCCGATCACCACGAGCGTCACCACGGCCACCGCGACCAGCACCAACCCCACCCAGGCCAACCGCTCCCCCCGCCGCAGCCAGGCCGCCCCGGTGAGGAAACCACCCGAGGCGTACGCCTCCCGACGGGCCTGCCGGGCCAACTGGAGCGCCACCGTGGCGGGCACCACCCCACCGACGAACAGCCCGGTCAGCGCCCCGATCAGGCCGAGCGCGAAGACGGCCCGTGCCTTGGTGGCACGCACCGGGTCGGGGTCGAGCGGATGACGTGGCGGCTGGTGCGTCACCGGCACCTGCCCCGGAGCGGTCGTCATGTCCACCATCATGCCCGGCCGTCCCGCCGTACCGGGCACTCCCCGGCGGTCCACCCCCGCAGCCGGGCGTTCGCCCACCTACCGACGGGCCGGTCGGCAACCACCGACGACCGCACGGCCGTGGACCCCGGCTACGACGAAGGCCCCCGGCACGCTGCCGGGGGCCTTCGTCGGTGGTGCCTAGCGGTACGACCCGAAGTCGAAGTCGTCAAGCGGCACAGCCTGGCCACTGGCCGGGCCGAAGCCGTAGTCGGTCTCCGGGTAACCGGTCATCGAGTAGACCTTGGCCTTCGCCTCCTCGGTCGGCTCGACCCGGACGTTGCGGTACTTGCTGATGCCGGTACCGGCCGGGATGAGCTTACCGATGATCACGTTCTCCTTGAGGCCGACCAGCGAGTCGCTGCGCGAGTTGATCGCCGCGTCGGTCAGCACCCGGGTGGTCTCCTGGAAGGAGGCCGCCGAGAGCCAGGAGTCCGTGGCCAGCGAGGCCTTGGTGATACCCATCAGCACCGGGCGACCGGCGGCGGGCTCGCCACCCTCGCCGACCAGTCGGCGGTTCTCCGACTCGAACAGCGCCCGGTCGACGAGCACACCCGGCAGGAACTCGGTCGAGCCGGAGTCGATGACCGTCACCCGCTTGAGCATCTGGCGGATGATGATCTCGATGTGCTTGTCGTGGATGAGCACACCCTGCGAGCGGTAGACCTCCTGGACCTCCTGGGTCAGGTGGACCTGGACCGCCCGCGGGCCGAGGATGCGCAGCAGCTCGTGCGGGTCGATGGTGCCCTCGGTGAGCTTCTCGCCGACCTCGACGTGGTCCCCGTCGTGGGTCCGCAGCCCGACCCGCTTGGAGATCTTGTCGTAGACGATCTCGTCGCTACCGTCGTCCGGCACCACGATGATCTTCCGGGACCGCTCGCCGTCCTCGATCCGGATCCGACCCGGGGTGTCGGCGATGGGCGCCTTGCCCTTCGGGATCCGGGCCTCGAAGATCTCCTGGACACGCGGCAGACCCTGGGTGATGTCCTCACCCGCGACACCACCGGTGTGGAAGGTACGCATCGTCAGCTGGGTGCCCGGCTCACCGATCGACTGGGCGGCGATGATGCCGACCGCCTCGCCGACGTCCACGGTCTTGCCGGTCGGCAACGAGCGGCCGTAGCACGCACCGCAGACGCCCAGCTTCGACTCGCAGGTGAGCACGCTGCGCACCCGGATCGTCTCCACCCCGGCGGCGACGATCTGGTCGACCCCGATGGAGTTGACGTCCTGACCCCGGTGGGCCACCACGGTGCCGTCCGGCCCCTTGATGTCGTCGGCCAGGGTCCGGGCGTGCACGCTGGTCTCGGCGTGCTCGTGCACGACCAGCCGGCCACCCTCCAGGCGCTCGCCGATCTGCATCGGGATCGCCCGGTCGGTGCCGCAGTCCTCCTCGCGGATGATGACGTCCTGCGAGACGTCCACCAGACGACGGGTCAGGTAACCCGAGTCGGCGGTCCGCAGCGCGGTGTCGGCCAGACCCTTACGGGCACCGTGGGTGGAGATGAAGTACTCCAGCACGGACAGACCCTCCCGGTACGAGGCCTTGATCGGCCGCGGGATGATCTCACCCTTCGGGTTGGCCACCAGACCACGGATCGCCGCGATCTGCCGGAGCTGGAGCAGGTTACCGCGGGCACCCGAGTTGATCATCTTCCACAGCGGGTTCTCCTGCGGCAGCGCGGTGTCCATCTCCTTGGCGACCTCGTTGGTCGCCTTGGTCCAGATCTCGATGAGCTCGCCGCGTCGCTCCTCGGCGGTCATCAGACCACGCTGGTACTGCTTGTCGATCCGGTCGGCTTCCTTCTCGTACTTCTCCAGGATCTCCCGCTTGCGCGGCGGCGGGATGACGTCCTCCATGCCGATGGTGACGCCGGACCAGGTGGCCCAGTGGAAGCCCGCCTCCTTGAGGCCGTCCAGGGTGGCCGCCAGGGCCACCTTCGGGAAGCGCTCGGCGAGGTCGTTGACGATCGCGGAGAGCTGACCCTTGCGGATCTCGTAGTTCACGAAGCGGTAGCCCTGCGGCAGCGTCTCGTTGAACAGGACCCGGCCCAGCGTGGTCTCCACGGTCACCGGGTCGCCCTCGGTCCAGCCCTCGGGCGCGACCCACGGCTCGGCACCGGTGCCGTTGTCCACACCCACCACGTTGCGCAGCCGGATCTTCACCGGGGTCTGCAGGTGCAGCTCGCTCGCGTCGAAGGCCATCCGCGCCTCGGCGTCCGAGCTGAACGCCCGGCCCTCGCCCCGGCCACCCGGGATGAGGTGGGTCAGGTGGTAGAGACCGATGACCATGTCCTGGGTGGGCATGGTGACAGGCTTGCCGTCGGCCGGCTTGAGGATGTTGTTCGACGACAGCATCAGGATCCGCGCCTCGGCCTGGGCCTCGGCGGACAGCGGCACGTGCACCGCCATCTGGTCACCGTCGAAGTCGGCGTTGAACGCGGTGCAGACCAGCGGGTGGATCTGGATCGCCTTGCCCTCGACCAGCTGCGGCTCGAAGGCCTGGATGCCCAGGCGGTGCAGGGTCGGCGCCCGGTTGAGCAGCACCGGGTGCTCGCCGATGACCTCTTCCAGCACGTCCCACACGACCGGCCGCTGCCGCTCGACCATCCGCTTGGCGGACTTGATGTTCTGCGCGTGGTTGAGGTCGACCAGCCGCTTCATCACGAACGGCTTGAACAGCTCCAGCGCCATCTGCTTGGGCAGACCGCACTGGTGCAGCTTGAGCTTGGGGCCGACCACGATGACCGAACGGCCGGAGTAGTCGACGCGCTTGCCGAGCAGGTTCTGCCGGAACCGGCCCTGCTTGCCCTTGAGCATGTCCGACAGCGACTTGAGCGGGCGGTTACCCGGGCCGGTGACCGGCCGACCGCGACGGCCGTTGTCGAACAGCGCGTCGACGGCCTCCTGGAGCATCCGCTTCTCGTTGTTGACGATGATCTCGGGTGCGCCGAGGTCGATCAGCCGCTTGAGGCGGTTGTTCCGGTTGATCACGCGTCGGTACAGGTCGTTCAGGTCGGAGGTCGCGAAACGGCCACCGTCGAGCTGCACCATCGGGCGCAGGTCCGGCGGGATGACCGGGACGCAGTCCAGCACCATGCCGAGCGGCGAGTTGCGGGTGTTCAGGAACGCCGCGACGACCTTCAGCCGCTTGAGCGCCCGGATCTTCCGCTGCCCCTTGCCGGAGCGGATCGTCTCGCGCAGGCTCTCGGCCTCGGCGTCGAGGTCCATGTTCTGGACCAGCGCCTTGATCGCCTCGGCGCCCATGCCGCCGGTGAAGTACTCGCCGAACCGGTCGCGCAGCTCGCGGTAGAGCAGCTCGTCGGTGACCAACTGCTTCGAGTCGAGCTTGCGGAAGGTGTCGAGAACCTCGTCGAGGCGGTCGATCTCGCGCTGGGCCCGGTCGCGGATCTGGCGCATCTCGCGCTCTCCGCCCTCCTTGACCTTGCGCCGGACGTCCGCCTTGGCACCCTCGGCCTCCAGCTCGGCCAGGTCGGCCTCGAGCTTGGCGGCGCGCTTCTCGATCTCCGAGTCGCGGCTGTTCTCGGACTGCCGCTTCTCGGCGAGGATCTCGTTCTCGATGGTCGAGATGTCGCGGTGGCGCGCCTCGGCATCCACGCTCGTCACGACGTACGAGGCGAAGTAGATGATCTTCTCGAGGTCCTTGGGGGCGAGGTCCAGCAGGTAGCCCAGCCGGCTCGGGACGCCCTTGAAGTACCAGATGTGGGTGACCGGGGCGGCCAGCTCGATGTGCCCCATCCGCTCACGACGGACCTTCGACCGGGTCACCTCGACGCCGCAGCGCTCGCAGATGATGCCCTTGAACCGGACCCGCTTGTACTTACCGCAGTAGCACTCCCAGTCCCGCTGAGGGCCGAAGATCTTCTCGCAGAAGAGTCCGTCCTTCTCCGGCTTGAGGGTGCGGTAGTTGATCGTCTCAGGCTTCTTGACCTCACCGTGCGACCACTGACGGATGTCGTCCGCGGTCGCGAGGCCGATACGCAGCTCGTCGAAGAAGTTGACGTCGAGCACTATGTCCCCTATGTCGTCGTCTTTACAGCTAGATCACGGGCGGGGTTGGGGGCCTGCCGGCCCCCAACCCACACCACTTACACCTCTTCGACCGAGCTCGGCTCGCGCCGGGACAGGTCGATGCCCAGCTCCTCCGCGGCCCGGAACACCTCGTCGTCGGTCTCGCGCATCTCCAGGGCCACCCCGTCGCTGCTGAGCACCTCGACGTTCAGGCACAGCGACTGGAGCTCCTTGAGCAGCACCTTGAACGACTCCGGGATGCCCGGCTCGGGAATGTTCTCGCCCTTGACGATCGCCTCGTAGACCTTGACCCGGCCCAGGACGTCGTCGGACTTGATGGTCAGCAGCTCCTGCAGGGCGTAGGCAGCGCCGTACGCCTGCATCGCCCAGCACTCCATCTCACCGAAGCGCTGGCCACCGAACTGCGCCTTACCACCCAGCGGCTGCTGCGTGATCATCGAGTACGGACCGGTCGAACGGGCGTGGATCTTGTCGTCGACCAGGTGGTTGAGCTTCAGGATGTAGATGTAACCGACCGCGATCGGGTCCGGCAGCGGCTCGCCGGACCGGCCGTCGAACAGCCGCGCCTTACCCGAGGAACCGATCAGCTGGTTGCCGTCCCGGTTGGGCAGGGTCGACGCGAGCAGGCCGGAGATCTCCTCTTCACGGGCACCGTCGAAGACCGGGGTGGCCACGTTCGTGTCCCCCTCGGACTCGTGCGCGTCGATCGAGCGGAGCTGACGCTTCCAGTCGGCGTCCTCGCCCTCGACCTTCCAGCCGGTCTTGGCGACCCAACCGAGGTGGGTCTCCAGCACCTGCCCGATGTTCATTCGCGACGGCACACCCAGCGGGTTCAGCACGATGTCGACCGGGGTGCCGTCCTCCAGGAACGGCATGTCCTCGATCGGCAGGATCTTCGAGATGACGCCCTTGTTACCGTGCCGGCCGGCGAGCTTGTCGCCGTCCTGGATCTTCCGCTTCTGGGCGACGTAGACCCGGACCAGCTCGTTGACGCCCGGCGGCAGCTCGTCGCCGTCCTCGCGGGAGAAGGTACGCACACCGATGACCGTGCCGGTCTCGCCGTGCGGCACCTTCAGCGAGGTGTCCCGGACCTCCCGCGCCTTCTCACCGAAGATCGCGCGGAGCAGCCGCTCCTCGGGGGTCAGCTCGGTCTCGCCCTTGGGCGTGACCTTGCCGACCAGGATGTCACCGGGAACGACCTCGGCGCCGATCCGGATGATGCCGCGCTCGTCGAGGTCGGCGAGCATTTCCTCGCTGACGTTCGGGATGTCGCGGGTGATCTCCTCCGGGCCGAGCTTGGTGTCCCGGGCGTCGACCTCGTGCTCCTCGATGTGGATCGAGGTGAGCACGTCCTGCTGCACGAGGCGCTGCGACAGGATGATCGCGTCCTCGTAGTTGTGGCCCTCCCAGCACATGAACGCCACCAGCAGGTTGCGCCCGAGCGCCATCTCGCCCTCGTCGGTGCACGGACCGTCGGCGATGACCTGGCCGGCCTCGACGCGGTCGCCCTCGAAGACCACCGGCTTCTGGTTGACGCAGGAGCCGGAGTTGGAGCGGCGGAACTTGTGCAGCAGGTACGTCCGGCGGTGACCGTCGTCCTGGTGGATGGTGATGTAGTCGGCGCAGAGGTCCTCGATCACACCGCCGACCTCGGCGACGACGACGTCGCCGGCGTCCACGGCCGCGCGGTACTCCATGCCCGTGCCGACCAGCGGGGCCTCGGCCTTGACCAGGGGCACCGCCTGACGCTGCATGTTGGCGCCCATCAGGGCACGGTTGGCGTCGTCGTGCTCGAGGAACGGGATCATCGCGGTGCCGACGGAGACCATCTGCCGCGGCGAGATGTCCATGTAGTCGACGGCGCTCGGGATCACGTCCTCGGTCTCGCCACCCTTACGGCGACACAGGACCCGGTCCTCGGCGAAGGTGCCGTCGGCCTGCAGCGGTGCGTTGGCCTGCGCCTTGACGAACCGGTCCTCGTCGTCCGCGGTCAGGTAGTCGACCTGGTCGGTGACCCGGCCGTCGACGACCTTTCGGTACGGCGTCTCGATGAAGCCGAACGGGTTGACCCGGGCGAACGTCGAGAGGTTGCCGATCAGGCCGATGTTCGGGCCTTCGGGCGTCTCGATCGGGCACATCCGGCCGTAGTGGGACGGGTGCACGTCGCGGACCTCGAAGCCGGCCCGCTCCCGGGACAGACCACCCGGGCCGAGCGCGTTCAACCGCCGCCGGTGGGTGAGCCCCGCCAGCGGGTTGGTCTGGTCCATGAACTGGGACAGCTGGGACGTACCGAAGAACTCCTTGATCGCCGCCACCACCGGGCGGATGTTGATCAGGGTCTGCGGCGTGATCGCCTCGACGTCCTGCGTCGTCATCCGCTCCCGGACGACCCGCTCCATCCGCGACAGACCGACCCGGACCTGGTTCTGGATGAGCTCACCCACGGTCCGGATCCGGCGGTTGCCGAAGTGGTCGATGTCGTCCGCCTCGTAGCCGTCCTCACCGGCGTGCAGCCGGCAGAGGTACTCGACGGTGGAGACGATGTCGTCCTCGGTGAGCGTGCCCGTGGTGATCGGCACGTTCAGCCCGAGCTTCTTGTTGAACTTGTACCGACCGACCTTGGCGACGTCGTACCGCTTCGGGTTGAAGAAGAGGTTGTCGAGCAGGGTCTGGGCGTTCTCGCGGGTCGGCGGCTCGCCAGGGCGGAGCTTGCGGTAGATGTCGAGCAGGGCCTCGTCCTGGCCGGCGATGTGGTCCTTCTCGAGCGTGGTCATCATCAGTTCGGACCAGCCGAACCGCTCGCGGATCCGCTCGGCCGACCAACCGATGGCCTTGAGGACGACCGTGACGGCCTGACGGCGCTTACGGTCGATCCGGACACCGACGGTGTCGCGCTTGTCGATGTCGAACTCCAGCCAGGCACCCCGGCTCGGGATCACCTTGACGCTGGACAGGTCGCGGTCGGAGGTCTTGTCCGGCTGCTTGTCGAAGTACACGCCGGAGGAACGGACGAGCTGGCTGGTCACGACGCGCTCGGTGCCGTTGATGATGAAGGTGCCCTTCGGCGTCATCATCGGGAAGTCACCCATGAACACCGTCTGGCTCTTGATCTCGCCAGTGGTGTTGTTGGTGAACTCCGCGGTCACGAACAGCGGCGCGCAGTAGGTCAGGTCCTTCTCCTTGCACTCCTCGATCGAGGCCTTGACCTCGTCGAAGCGCGGCGCCGAGAAGGAGAGCGACATGGTGCCGGAGAAGTCCTCAATGGGACTGATCTCGTCGAGGATCTCCGCGAGACCCGAGCGTGCGTGCGGGTCGTCCGCCGACCGGCCCTGCCAAGCCTCGTTGCCGACGAGCCAGTCGAAGGACTCGTTCTGGATGGCAAGGAGGTTGGGGACCTCGAGGTGTTCGGTGATCCTGCCGAAAGAAACTCGGCGGGGAGCGAAAGCGCTCGACGTACGACTGGTCTTCGCAGGGCGGGAAGCTGCCAAGATGCGTCCTTCCGAGGACCGGTGCTGCAGAACGGCTGGTATGCGTGCACTCCAATGACCCCACCAAAAATATCCGTAACCGGACATTTCCGAGCAGGGGCTACGTCGGAAGGCAGCGCAAACTAGCAGTGTAGCCGAGAGGCTAACCGCTGTCCAGCCCATCCCGCAGGTCGTCGCGGAACGTGCCTCGGGACCCCCGATCGGGGGTCGGACCGGGCCGCTCGGAACGCGACGTTCCTGGCGGGGCCACTCAGGTCGGAGCGGCTGCTGATGCTGCCGCAGCCTTACCCGAGAGGGGGCCGTCGCAAGCGCGGAAGGTCTTGCTGGTGTCAGCGTGCCTGGCAGGCCGGGGCTGCGTCAAGAGCCTCATCCCGGCTGCTCGCCGGGTTTCCCACTGACGGGTTACCCACGGCGTCACCGCCGGGTCGCACAACGGGTGCGAACACCCTGCTCACACCACTGATACCCGGAGTCACCACGCGCAACGGGCGGTGATCCGAAAATCGGATCACCGCCCGCCATGATGCGGTGTGCCACGGCTCACCCGAGCCGGACACGCGCCGAGGTCAGCCCGAGGCCGACCTCAGGTCACTTGAGGGTGACCTTGGCGCCCTCACCCTCGAGCTTGGCCTTCGCCTTCTCGGCGGTCTCCTTGTTGACCTTCTCCAGGATCGCCTTCGGCGCGGCCTCGACCGCGTCCTTGGCCTCCTTGAGGCCCAGGCCGGTCAGCTCACGCACGACCTTGATGACCTGGATCTTCTTGCCACCGTCAGCCTCGAGGACGACGTCGAACTCGTCCTTCTCCGGCTCGGCCTCGGCCGGGGCGGCAGCGCCGCCGGCAGCGGCGACCGCGACCGGAGCGGCGGCGGTGACCTCGAAGGTCTCCTCGAACTGCTTCACGAACTCAGAGAGCTCGATCAGCGTCATCTCCTTGAACGCGTCGAGCAGCTCGTCGGTGCTGAGCTTCGCCATGTCTGGCGTCCTTTCTCGCAGTGAAAACTAAGAATGTGGTGCGCCGGGAGGGCCTCAGGCCGCCTCGGCGCCCTCCTGCTCGCGCTTCTTGTCCGCCAGGGCGGCCGCCGCACGGGCGGCCTTGGAGAGCGGTGCCTGGAACAGGGCCGCGGCCTTGCTCAGGTTGCCCTTCATCGCGCCGGCCAGCTTGGCCAGCAGCACCTCACGGGACTCCAGGTCGGCAAGCTTCGTGACCTCGGCCGCGGAAATGGCCCTGCCCTCGAAGACACCGCCCTTGATGACGAGCTTCGGGTTGGCCTTCGCGAAGTCGCGAAGCCCCTTCGCCGCCTCGACGACGTCGCCCGAAACGAAAGTCAGCGCGGTAGGACCGGTGAACAGCTCGTCGAGGCCGGAGATGCCCGCCTCGGTCGCGGCACGCTTGGCCAGCGTGTTCTTCGCAACCGTGTAGGTGGTCTCCTTGCCGAGCGAGCGCCGCAGCTGGGTGAGCTGGGAAACCGTCAGACCACGGTACTCGGTGAGCACCGCAGCGCCCGAGGTACGGAAGCTCTCGGTCAGCTCAGCGACTGCCGTGGCCTTGTCGGCCCGGATCGGCTTGTCCGCCATGTCCCTCCTCTCTCGTTACTCGGAGCTGGTCGCCGCCGAGGAGCACGAGGCTCTACGACGGCGCCGGAGGCGTCACGACAACGAAAAAGCCCCGGCGCAGGGCGCGCGGGGCGAGGCCGGACCGATCACCGCGGTCATGGACCACGGAAAGGAGCCGAATTACGCTTACCGCCCTGCGCGGGTCGCCCGTCGTCGCGGAGCCTTCGACCGTGCCGGGGCACGGTGACCAGCGGTCTCTGGGTGGAACTACCGGCCCAGGTTACGCGACGTGCCCACCCAACGCCAAATCACCCCGCGACCCACCCGCCACCACCCCGCACCCCGCACCCTTCACCCCGCCCTGCCCTGCACCCCTCGGCCCTCCCCCTCGGCCCCGCCCTGCCGGCCCGTTACCCCTGCCGCCCCGGACCCGCACCCCCTCACTTGCCGCCCCGCGCACACCCCGTACCCCTCGGCCCCACCCCGCCGCCCCGCGCCCCCAGCCCTCAGCCCTAGCCCCGGCACCGGCACCGGCACCGGCACCGGCAAGATCGTGCTGCAACCATGTTGTCAACACCGTTGCGTTAACGCCGTGGGTGGCTGGTCAACCCGGGACAGGAAGTGCCCGATCGGGGAGCGAGGTGGGCCCGCTTGGCGATCATGGAGTGGTGGTGCCGACTTTGGGGGTTCTACGGGCGTTCTGTTACCCACCACAACTCCATGATCGGCGAGGCAGCGCTGGTTGACGAACAGCCGTTCCACCTAACGCAACGGTGTTGTCCAGGTTGTAGTGGCCTTCATCGACGGCGGACACCACTACATCCTGGATCCAGCACGACCTTGACAGGGGGCGCACGGCCTTGCTGGAGGGGCGCACGACCGAGACTGTCGGGGCAGGCTGACGAGGTGGCCTGACCAGATGATCCGGCGAGATGGCCCGGCAGGTGACATGACTGGTGACCCCGATCACGTCCGCGCTGGTGGTGTAAGGGACGGCCATCGCGTGATCCGGTCTGATGTCATGCGGCGACCGGGGCGGGGTCGGTCTGGTCGGTGTCGTGTTGGCTGGTGTCGAGGATGATCATGCGGGCGTACCAGGTAGCCCAGCCAGGGTCACCCGGCAGATGGCATGGCGAGGTGACCCAGCCAGGGGTACCAGACCCGGGGCCCGGACCAAAGGGCCCGGACCAAAGCGACCGGACCAAAGGGACCGGCGGCTGGATCGGCCGGCGAGGTGGTGTGGCCGGGGTCTACCCGGTCTTCCAGGTCGGCGTCAGGGGTGGGTCCGGCGTTGCCAGGTGTAGCCGGCCAGGGCCAGCCCGGTCCAGGCGAGGGCCCAGCCGGAGAGGAGCAGGGCGGTACCCGCCGACAGGGGGCCGGCGAGCGCGCGGGCGGTCGCCAGCACCGGCGGCACGAGCCAGGGCACCACCGAGTCACGCAGGCCCAGCGCGAGGGTGCCGACCACGCCCACCGCCAGCACCGCGACGCCGTACCCTGCGTTGCGGGTCAGGGCGCGGCTGGCAAGTGCGCCCACCGCTGTGGCGGGCAGCAGAGCAAGCAGGTGTGCCCAGAGCCCGAGGGTGAGCGCGACCGGTAGCGGCAGGTCACCCGGGCCAGGCACGGCCATCCCGCCGACCAGCCACGGGAAGACCAGGGCCACCAGCACAGTGCCCGCTCCGGCGATCATCGCCGCGAGCAGCCCGGCCAACCGGGCCCGGGCCGGGCCGACCAGGACCTGCGCCAGCCGGCGCTGCACGTCCGGCTCGACGTCCAGCAGGATCTTGGTCTGCCAGGCCAGGACCGGAAAGAGCACCACGGCGCAGACGCCGTACGCCTCCGCCGGCCGGGCCCGACCGCCGCCGTAGAGGATGCCGAGGGCGACCAGGCCGGCCAGCAGCGGTGCCAGCGCCCGTCCGGTACGCAGGAAGCCGGCCAACCGCATCCGGATCAGCGCGCTCACCGGGCTGCCTCCTCCGCCCGACCGTCCCGCCCGAAGTCAGCCGTCGATCCACCCCCGAAAGTCGGGCCATCCATCGGCCCACCACTGGAAGACGGATCGACCACCGAGGGCACCACCACCGGGGACGGGTCGGGGGCAGGTGGTGCTGTCGCCTGCGAGGGCGGGACGGGGGTCTCCGGCGGAGCCGGCCCCGGGGGCGGGGCGGTGGGTTCGCGTACCCGCAGAATGTGGTGGCCGTCGGCGCGCAACCGGGCGACGGTGCCGGCCAACCGCGCGGCCGGCACCGCGACCTCGACCACCGCGACGGCCGACGGGCGGGTGGCCGGCTCCTCGGTGACCAGGCCGTCGGCCACCGTCCAGTGTCGGGCGTCGGGGAGTCGGACCGTCTCCCCCCGGTGGTCGCTGACCAGGACCGCTCCCCCGGCGGCCAACACCTCGTCGACCAGCTCCGGGACCAGGCCCCGGGCGGCGGCGTCCAGCCCCTCCCAGGGCTCGTCGAGGACCAGCAGGCCCGGGGTACGCAGCATCGCCTGGGCCAGGCCGACCTTCTGCGCGGTGCCCTTCGACAGGTCGGGCAGACGGACCTCACGGAACCCGGCCAGGCCCAGCCGGTCGGTCCACCGGTCGACGGCCCGGTCGGCGTCGGCCCGGCCCAGGCCGGCGATGCGGCCCATGGCGCTCAGGTAGCGGGTCACCGTGAAGGGCTGGTCGGCGGGGAACCGTTCGGGCACCCAGCCGACGTGCGGGGGTCGGTCTACCACCCGGCCCCGGGCCGGGCGCAGCACCCCGGCGCAGAGTTGCAGCAGGGTCGACTTGCCCGCCCCGTTGCGGCCGAGCACCACCGCCACCTCGCCCGGGTCGAGCCGGGCGGTGACACCGCGCAGCACCCACGGGCCACCCCGGCGGTACCGGAGCCGGACGTCCTCCAGTCGCATGGGGCGAGCCTGCCACAACCGGGCATACGGAAGGGGCCCCGCCACGTGGCGGGGCCCCTTCGCAGGAGAAGCCGGGCTCAGCCCTCGGCGCCGGTCTCCTGGACGTTCTTCACCACGTTGGGGTCGATCGGGACGCCCGGACCCATCGTGGTGGCCAGGGTGACCTTCTTGAGGTACTTGCCCTTGGCCGCGGACGGCTTGACGCGGAGCACCTCGTCGAGGACCGCGGCGTAGTTGTCGATCAGCTGGGCCTCGGAGAACGAGGCCTTGCCGATGATCAGGTGGAGGTTGGAGTGCTTGTCCACCCGGAAGGTGATCTTGCCGCCCTTGATGTCCGAGACGGCCTTGGTGACGTCCATGGTCACCGTGCCGGTCTTCGGGTTCGGCATCAGGCCGCGCGGGCCCAGGATCCGCGCGATCCGGCCGATCTTGGCCATCTGGTCCGGCGTGGCGATCGCCGCGTCGAAGTCGAGCCAGCCGCCCTGAATCCGGGCGACCAGTTCGTCCGTGCCCACCTCGTCGGCACCGGCGGCGACGGCCTCCTCGGCCTTCGCGCCGGCGGCGAAGACGATCACGCGGGCGGTCTTACCGGTGCCGTGCGGCAGGTTGACCACGCCACGGACCATCTGGTCCGCCTTGCGGGGGTCGACGCCGAGGCGCATGGCGACCTCGACCGTGGCGTCGAACTTGGCGCTGGTGGTGTCCTTGGCGAGCTTGACCGCCTCGGCGGGGGTGTAGAGCTTCGACTTGTCGACGGCCTCGGCGGCCTTGCGGTACGTCTTGCTGCGCTGCATCTCGGGTTACTCCTGTGGTCTCTGGCGGGCCGCGGTCGACGCGTGCCCTCCCACGAACTGATCTTGGGGACCGACCGGGGTCAGTCGTTGACGACGATGCCCATCGACCGCGCGGTGCCGGCGATGATCTTCGCAGCCTGGTCGATGTCGTTGGCGTTGAGGTCGACCATCTTCTTCTCGGCGATCTCGCGCACCTGGGCCTGGCTCACCGAGCCGACCTTCTGGCTCTGCGGCACGCCGGAGCCCTTGTCCACGCCGGCGGCCTTGAGCAGCAGCCGGGCGGCGGGCGGGGTCTTCAGGACGAAGGTGAAGGAGCGGTCCTCGTACACGCTGATCTCAGCGGGGACGATGTCGCCCCGCTGGGCCTCGGTCTGCGCGTTGTAGGACTTGCAGAACTCCATGATGTTCACGCCGTGCTGACCGAGCGCGGGGCCCACCGGCGGAGCCGGGGTCGCCTGGCCCGCCTTCAGCTGAAGCGTGAACGTCTTGACGAGCTTCTTCTTCGGAGGCATGTCACTTCCTGGGGCTTGGAACTGGGAAAGGTGCCGGCCACGGGCGCGCACGGTCAGCGCGTTGCCACAGCGACGTTCAAGAGTAGCGCAGCGCCCGGGAACCCTCTGCGCCGAGGTCCGCGCCGGGGTGGAACGACGTCGCCGGCGGGGGGCTGCTGCCCCCCGCCGGCGACGCGGAACGTCGTCAGATCTTGGCGACCTGGTTGAAGTTCAGCTCGACCGGGGTCTCCCGGCCGAAGATCGACACCAGCACCTTGAGCTTCTGCTGATCGGCGTTGATCTCGCTGATCGTCGCCGGCAGCGAGGCGAACGCGCCGTCGGTGACGGTGACCGAGTCGCCCACCTCGAAGTCGAGGACCCTGATCTCGGGCTTGGCCTTCTTCTGCTCGGTCTCCACCGCCGGGGCCAGCCACTTGATCACCTCGTCGAGGCTCAGCGGCGCCGGCCGGTCGGCCCGGTCGGTGGCTCCGACGAAGCCGGTGACCCCCGGCGTGTTGCGCACGCACGAGTAGGACTCGGCGGTCAGCTCCATCCGGACCAGGATGTAACCGGGGAAGACCTTGGCCTGGATCTGCGAACGCTTGCCGTTCTTGACCTCGACCTCTTCCCGGGTCGGCACCTCGACCTGGTAGATGAACTCCTCCATGTCGAGGGAGATGATCCGGGTCTCGAGGTTGGTCTTGACCTTGTTCTCGTAGCCGGCGTACGAGTGCACCACGTACCAGTCGCCGGGCGCGTAGCGCAGCTTCTGGCGCAGCTCGGCGACCGGGTCGTAATCCGGCTCCGGCTCCGGCTCCGTGGTCGGGAACTCCGGCTCGCTGGCGGCCTCGACCGACTCGTCACTCGCCGCCGTCGCGACCGTGGACTGGTCGTCCGTGGTCTCGGCGGTCTCGTCGTATTCAGGCACGCTTGCTCACTTCCGTCACTATCGGCTCAGTAGGCCGGTCAGCTGGGGCTGCCGAAGACCCACAGCACGCCCTTCGCGAAGGCGAAGTCGAGAAGGCCCACGATCGTCAGCATCACCGCGACGAAGGTGACCACCACGGCGGTGTAGGTCAGCAGTTCCTTGCGGGTCGGCCAGATGACCTTACGCAGTTCGGCGACGACCTCGCGGAAGAAACGCGCGATGCGGGCGAACGGCCCCACCCGGTCGGTCTCGGACCGGGTCTTCGGCTTGCTGTCGGCCTCACCCGCGCGGGTCCGCGACCGGGTCGCGGTACCGCCCCGGGATACCGGCTCGTCCGCGTCGGTGGGATCCGCGTCGGTGGCGTCATCGTCGGTGGCGTCGCCGTCGGCGGTCACCTCGTCGACGACCTCGTCACGCTCGTCGCGCAGACCGTCGTCGCCGGCGTCCTCGCCGCGCCGCTTGCTCTCGGCCACTTCGCCCTCCGTCGCGGATGTCGGTTCGTACGCCGGACGGCGTACGCGGCGCGTTGGTCACGCCGGCCGGACCAACCGTCCCGCGACGGGCCGCGGCCGGCGGACCGGACGAAGGGCCCCGAGTCGCCTCGGAACCACCCCGCCGATGCCACCACCACGGGCCGGACGCCGCCTTGCGGCGGCGCGACCCACGGGAACGGTCAGGCCTGAGGCGCAGGGGTGACAGGACTTGAACCTGCAGCCTGCGGTTTTGGAGACCGCTGCTCTGCCAATTGAGCTACACCCCTGTGCGGCAACGCTCGCCCCACCCGGCCTACACGGCCGAGCAGGGGTTACTTGCCCCACGGCGGACCAGTGTACGGGTACCGCCCCGACTTTCCCAACCGGTCCCGCCAGGTACGTTTCCGGAGGCTGTCAGCCAGCCGTCCGGACGGTCGCGCGGGCCTGCGAGAGGACCTTCTCGCCGCCGCACCGGGCTGTCACATCGAGCCTGGTCAACCCCGCCTCGGTGACCTCCTTGACCACCGCGTCGACGGTGATCTCGGTGCCCTCGTCGTCGTCCGGGACGACCACCGGCCGGGTGAACCGCACCCCGAAGTCGACCACCGCGTCGGGCGACCCGGCCCATTCGGCGACCGCCCGGCCGACCAGTGCCATGGTGAACATGCCGTGGGCGATCACCCCGGGCAGGCCCACCTTCGTGGCCGTCCGCTCGCTCCAGTGGATCGGGTTGAAGTCGCCCGAGGCGCCCGCGTAGCGGACCAGGTCCGCGCGGGTCACCCGGTACGTCCGGGTCGGCAGTTCCACGTCAGGACTCCCCACGTACGACGAGCTTGGACCAGACGGCGACCACCGGCTCGCCGGCCACGGTGGTCACGTCGGTGCGGGTGGTCAGGAAGGCGTGCCCACCCCGGTTGCTGATCTTCTCGATGGTGTTCACGCAGACCAGTTCGTCCCCCGCCACCACCGGCCGGGTGTACGCGAAGCGCTGGTCGCCGTGCACCACCCGGCTGTAGTCGACCCCGAGCGCCGGATCGTCGACGATCTGCTGGCTGGCGGCCATGGTGACCAGGACCGGGAAGGTGGGCGGGGCGACCACGTCCGGGTGGCCGAGGGCACGGCCCGCCGCCGGGTCGTGGTGGGCCGGGTCGGTGGCGCCGATGGCGGTGGCGAACTCGCGGATCTTTTCTCTGCCCACCTGGTAGGGGGCGGTCGGCGGATACGTCCGGCCGACGAAGGACGGGTCCAGGGACATGCCGCCGAACCTACACGGGACGCCGAAACGCCGACCCGTACGGGCAGGCGGCTCTCAGGCCGCGCCATCCGTGCGGATCGGCGTTCGGGTTCGTCGGTCGCGGACCGGGCCGGCGTGGTGCCGGCCGAGGGTCAGCGGGTCTCGCGGTGGGCGGTGTGCTTGCCGTCCCGGGGGCAGAACTTCTTCAGCTCGATGCGGTCCGGGTCGTTACGACGGTTCTTACGCGTGATGTAGTTGCGCTCCTTGCACTCCACACACGCCAGAGTGATCTTCGGCCGGACATCGGTCGCCTTCGCCACGGCGGAGTGCCTTCCTCGCTACGGATATCAACTACAGCGCATCAGCCTACGCGGACGATGCCTGGACATGCAAAGTGGGCGCCAGTGGCGCCCGTCCCACCGACCGCCGGGGATGAGCCCGGAGGACGAGAGTAGCGGTGGCCGGACTTGAACCGGCGACACAGCGATTATGAGCCGCTTGCTCTGCCATCTGAGCTACACCGCCGCAGGCGGGTCCAGCCGGACCCTCTGAGCCCCCTTACGGAATCGAACCGTAGACCTTCTCCTTACCATGGAGACGCTCTGCCGACTGAGCTAAGGGGGCCTACCCGATCACCCCGGAGGGCGTCGCGCAGGGGATACATTACACGGCACCGCGCCAGGGGTGAAACCGGATCCCCGGGTGCCACATCGGCCCTGCTCAGGGCACCGCGCGGAGCCTGGGAAGGGCGCCCGGCTCGGTCGCCTCCTGGTCCACCCGGGCACCGAACCAGGCCTCCAGCCGCTCGTACGGCAGCGGCCTGCTGAACAGGAAGCCCTGCCCGATCTCGCAGCCGATGTCCTGGAGCAACTCCAGGGTCAGCTCGCTCTCCACCCCCTCGGCCACCACCGCCAGGCCGAACTGCTGGGAGAGCGTCACCACCGCGTTCACGATCGCCAGGTCGCCCGGGTCGGTCGCCATCCCCTGCACGAACGACCTGTCCACCTTCACCTCGTGCACAGGCAGCCGGCGCAGCTGGGCCAGCGACGAGTTGCCGGTGCCGAAGTCGTCCACCGAGAGCCGGACCCCGAGATCCCGCAGCCGGCGCAGGGTGGGGATCGGCCGCTCGGTGCCGTCCAGCACCGCGGCCTCCGGGATCTCGACGGTCAGCAGGTGCGGCGGGACGCCGTACTCGGTGAGCAGCTCGCCGACCCGGTCCGGGAAGTTCCTGTCGGTCAGCGAGCGGGCGGCGATGTTGACCGACACCGCCAGCGGCTGCCCGGTGTGGCTCCAGTCCCGGCTGCGCCGCAGCCCCTCGCGGAGCACGAACTCGGTGAGCCGGCCCAACTGCCCGGTGTGCTCGGCCACCGCGACGAAGTCCTCCGGGGAGACCGTGCCGTGCGCCGGGTGCTCCCAGCGGGCCAGGCACTCCACCCCGAGCAGCCGGCGGTCCCGCAGGGTCACCTTCGGCTGGAAGTAGACCTCCAACTCGCCCTCGTCGAGGGCGCGGCGCAGGTCGCCGGCGAGCCCGAGCCGGCGCAGCGACCGCGACTCCAGCGCCGGGTTGAACAGCTGCACGCTGCCGGGCACCGCCTTGGCCGCGGTGGCCGCCAGGTCGACCCGCTGCATGAGTACGGCGGCGTCACTGCCGTGATCCGGGTGCACCGCCACCCCGACCGCGCTGTCCACGTCGAGGGTGAGCGCGTCGAAGACCATCTCGTCGCGGATCTGCTCCCGCAACTGGGCGGCCAGCTCCAGGGCCGCCTCGGCGTTCTCCAGCCGCAGCGTCACCAGGAACTCGTCGCCACCGGCCCGGCCCACCAGGGCGGACGACGGGGCGCAGGCGCGCAGCCGCTCGGCCACCTCGACGAGGACCTTGTCCCCCGCCGCATGCCCCAACGACTCGTTGACCTGGCGCAGCCCGTCCACGTCGAAGAGCAGCACGGCGACCACCTCGCCGGGCGCGCGAATCTTGACCGCCTCGGCCAGCGCCGCGGTGATCCGTCGCCGGTTGGGCAGCTTGGTCAGCGCGTCGTGGTAAGCGTCGTGCCGCAGCCTGTCGACCAGTCGGGAATTCTCCAGGGCGACGGCGGCGTGCGCGGCCACGGTCTCGAAGACGGGGATGTCGCTGGGGGTGAAGTGGCCGATGTCGCTGAGCCGGTTGGTGACCTCCAGGGTGCCGATCACCGCCTGGCCGGAGCGCAGCGGCACCACGATCGCGTCCTTGACCTGCTTGGCGCCCACCTCGCGGCGCAGCGCGGTGTCGTCGCCGAGCAGCCGACCGATGGACAGTGTCTTGCCCAGCTCCCGGGCCTGTTCCCGGAAGACCGTCGGGGTGGGTGCGAAGTCGAGCAGGCCCGGGGTGTCCACCCGGGCGGTCAGCAGCACCTCGGGGTGCCGCCGCTGGGCGGGCAGCCAGAGGGTGGCGTACTCGGCCTGCATCAGGCCCCGCACCCGGTCCAGGAGGATGTCGGCGAGCGCGCCCTCGGCGCTCGTGGAGAGCAGCCGGGTCAGGTCGTACATGCCGGTGAGGGTGCGGTGCTGCCGGAAGAACTGGGAGTACGACCGGTAGACCTGGAACAGCGCCGCGAACAGCGCCGCCAGCAGCAGCACCGACCACCAGGTGGTCTTCAACGCGATCAGGACGAGCAGGCCGACCGAGGCGTTGATGGAGGTGGTGAGGAAGACCGAAGGCGCGGTACGCAGCGCCTCCCGACCGGCCTGCCAACCCTGCAACAGCACGTGCACCCCGGCCACCGAGAGCAGGCTGACCAGGGTGATGGTGTTGACCGCCAGGAAGAGGATGCCCCAGGTGCCCGGCCCGACCCCCTCCAGCGGGGGCAGGGCGAGCAGGAGCAGCCCGGCCAGCGAGGTGGCCGCCGCCGCCTTGGCCACGTTGAACCACAACTTGGCCGGCGCGAAGCGGTGCGACGCGCTCCAGATCAGCACGGAGAGCGTGTAGATCAACACCACCGTCAGCGGCGGCAGGAAGAAGAGCGCGACGACGAGGGGCACCTCGGTCAACGTCACTCCGACCGACTGACGCCGGACGATGACGTTGAGAACCGGGATGCTGATCCCCGTCATCGCCACGAATATCAGAAACGCCAGGCCCCAATCCCGGAATTCGGGGCGCAGGACACCGATCGCGGTGCTGAAGACGATGGCCAACAGGGCCAGGGGTGCGGTGATGAACCAGGCGCGTTCGGTGGACTTACGCCGCTGATCTCGGCTGGCCATCCGCCACCCTCTCCCTGAGAGACGTCGCCCCCAGGGCACCGGGAGCGGGGACGACGCGGGGGCTTAGCGCGCGCTGCCCATGGTCCAGACGACGTCGGCCATCTGCGCACCGCTGTCGGCGGCGCGGATGCCGGTGACGGCAAGTCCACCCAGGATGGTGGCGAGCACGAGGAGCGAGCCAAACAGCCGGCCCAGCCTTCGACCAGACATGATTGCTCCTGTCGAGTGAGTGTTCACGGGGGATGGTGGAGGTTCCACGATCGTGCCACACCTCGGGTACCCAGAAAAGCGGGAAGAGCGGCGCTGGTCCGAGCAGCGGGCAGGTTCCGCCGTTCGGCCCACCGCCGTCACCTCCCCGTGCCAGATCAGCGGCACCAGGACGGGTAACAGCCTCCACGAATCGCTCAATGTCACTATCGACGCAAACCCGATCTTTAACGGCGCGGAGCCGCTCCCCGGGCGGCAGGGCGACCCTCGGACCCGAGGGTCGCGACGACTGCTCCCGGAACCGTCACATCGATCACCATAGCTCATTTCGCCGGGTACGGAAGCGGCCTGTCGGGAGTCGACGGACTCCGCACCAGATCAACGACAAAACAGTCGTACGGTGGCGAGCTGCCGCTAGCAGGTGAAACACCTCTCAGAAGAGCCCGACCCCCGATTGTCGTACCGCAATGGTGTCGTGAATCCATGACATCGCATCCGCCGGTGACGCCGGTGATCGAGGAACGCCCGGCCCAGCCGTACGTGGGGATCAGACGCACGGTGACCATGGAGACCATCGGCGACTTCGCCGGCACCATGTCCGACATGACCACCTGGCTGGCCGCGCAGGGGGTCACCGGGCCCGGCCCGGCCTTCCTGCGGTACCACGTGATCGACATGGCGCGGGAGCTGGAGGTCGAGGCGGGCGTGCCGGTGCCGGCCGACGCGCAGATCGCGGTGGAGGCGCCGATGCGTGCAGGCGTGCTCCCCGCCGGCCGCTACCTCACCACCACCCACGTCGGCGATCCCGACGAGCTGGTGGCGGTGACCGGGGCGTTCCTGGCGTGGGCGGCGCGCAACGGGTTGCGCTGGGACGCCAGCGACAGCGAGGCGGGCGAGCGCTGGGGCTGCCGGCTGGAGATCTACCACAGCGGCCCGGACGACGACCCGGACCGGAGCACATGGAAGACGCAACTGGCGTTCCGCCTGGCGGATTGACGAGGAGGGCTGTTTTCTGAGGTGGGTGTCGGCAGGGAGACCGTGGGATAGCTGGGGTGGTTTGAGGGTATGTCGGGGGTTATGGCAGGTCAGGATGGGGCGGTGGATGTGGAGCACGCGCGGCCGGCGGGGGTCGACGACGCGACGGTCGAGGCGTTGGGCAAGTTGAGTGAGGCGTTGGAGACGATCCACCGGGTGCGCGGGCATCTCTACTCGGCACACCAGCTCGTCGGCGGCGCGGATCTCACCCTGGACCAGGTGGTGACGCTGCTGCGCGGGGCCGGGCACGACGAGGTCGCCGACCGGGTCGAACACGAGCTGTTGGGGCGCAACCTGCTGCCCGGCCGGTGGACGTTCCAGATCGTGGAGGAGTTCGACGACGGCTACTACGCCACGTTCCAGGAGATCGAGCGGGACGCGCGGGAGAAGTTGGCAGGCGGCCGGCGGCACATCTACGAGGCGGAGATGAAGCAGCGGCGGCGTACCCACGGGATGCCCGGCCACGAGGCCACGCCGGAGTCGGCGCGACCCGGCCGGGACGGGCGCTGACCGACCCAGCGTCGCCGGGACACGCGACCGGCCCGCCCCCGACGCGGCGACGCCGGGGTCGGGCCGGGGGTCACCACTGGCGGCGTACCGTCGCTTTGGGGCCGGTGACCAGGGTGGCGGGCGGGACGTCGTCGGCGACCACCGCGCCGGCCGCCACCACGGCGTCGCGGCCGATGCGGACGCCGGGGAGGATCGTCGCGCCGGCCCCGATCCACACGTTCTCGGCCACGTCGATGGGCGCACCGGTCAGCCACTCCCGCCGCTCCTGCGGATCGACCGGGTGACCGCCGGTGATGAAGGTGACCCTCGGGCCGACCAGCACGCCCTCGGCGAGCCGGATGCCGGCGTAATCCAGGAACGTGCAGTTCTGGTTGACGAACACCCGCTCCGCGAGTTCCAGGCGCAGGCCGTGGTCGGTGTAGAAGGGCGGGTAGATGGTGACCCTCGGCGGCAGGGGCCGGCCGAAGATCTGCGCGAACAACTCCGCTTTGCCTGCTTCGTCGTCAAACGGGAGGTTGTTCAGCCGGGAAGTGAGCTGGGTGACCCGCAGGACCCTCGCCGCCATCGCCTGGAACTCGGGGCTGTGGATACGCAGGAAACGGTCGTCGGACATCCCGCGATCCTCGCCGACGCCGCCGCCCCGGGGCGCTGCGGGCCACCGCCGCTCACCGCCGCTCCCCCGCCCGCCCCGGCGGGCCGACCGGTGCCCGCATCAGCCGCCGCGCCTGGGTCAACTCCTCGATGAGCCGGTCGACCTGCCCGCTCGACAGCAGCACGGCCTGGGTGCCGCCGTACCGGGTGGCGTCCAGCTTGATCGACGGTTCGCGCCTGATGAACCGGTCGACGAGCAGTTGCAGGTTCACCCAGCCGGTCCGCTCCCGCCCCACGGTGGCGAGGAACCCCCTGTGCATCGGATCGTTCGGCCCACACCCCCGACACCACGCCGGGCAGACCACCGGCCGAGCCCCCTCACTCATCGCCGTCCCCCTGCCGGCCGGCGTGGTCCCGGTCCCCGTCGTCCTGCTCGGCGTGGTCCTGGCCCGCGTCGTCCTGCTCGGTCGCCTCGGTCAGCAGGCCGCGAAGCTGCTCGGCCAGCTCGGTGGCCTGGGGCAGCGACAACTCGGCCCAGGCGTTGCCGGCCCGGCCCGCCACGTGCACACCGACGAGCGGCACGCCCGGGACCGCCGCGCTGATCAGGTAGGTCATGACGAGGCCACTCGCCCGAGTCCCACCGACCCGGAGCATCGGGCCGCGATGCCGGCGGGCCATGTGCGGCATCACCGGCGGCGCGAGGAATCCGCAGCGCTCGGGGGTACACCACCGCGGGTGGGTGGTGACTGCGGATTTTCCGGTACGCGTCATCGCGGCCACCGCCCACCGTTGCCCCGACGCGCCTGGCCCACCGTCAGCAGCGGGGCGCACCGCAGCGTGGGCAGCTCCCGGGTGGCCCCGACCGACCACCACGGCGCGGGGAGGGCAGAACCGCCGGGCGGGCTGGTCGGGGTAGGCCTGCGGCCGGGCGGGGCGCTGTGGCGGCCGGGTCGCGACGGTGAACGCCTTCGGGACCGCCAAGACGAGAACCAGCCACATCGACGATGAGTGCCAGACATCACACCTCCACAGGTAACCGGGGACCGATGACCCCGGGTTGTTCGCCGCCGCCGCACTGGCCAGGCCGACTTCAGGCTGCCGAATCCAGAAGCCCGCTCCTGACAGACGGACCTGGATCAACTGGCTTGAACCAGTACTGGCTTAAGCCAGCTTCAGGGAAGGCCATCGTCCTGTCAATAGCTGGCTTGAGCCAGTTGCGCTAACCTGGGTGCCACCTTGAGGAGTGGTGATCCAGTTGAGTGAGCAACAGGAGCGGCAGCCGCCGAGCCGCCGCATCGCCGAGGAGCTACGAGCCGCCATCGTGCGCGGTGACCTCGGGGACGGCGACCAGCTACCTTCCGAACGCGAACTGGCGTCCAGGTACGCCACCGCCCGCAACACCGCCCGGGAGGCGTTGGGCATCTTGCAGGCCGAGGGCCTTGCCCAGGCGCAGCAAGGTCGAGGCGTGTTCGTACGCCTGCGGCGTCCGCTGGTGAGGATGGGTCGGGACCGGTACTCCCGCCGCGCACGGAACGAAACCGGGCTCTCGCCGTTCCGGATCGAGGTGGAGCGGCAGGGGCGCAGCCCGCACACCGAGTGCCGATCAGTGACCACCGTCGAGCCGCCCGCCGAAGTCGCCCACCGGTTGGGGCTCGACGCCGGTCAGGAGGTCGTCCGACGGGAGAACTGGTACTTCGCCGACGACGAACCCATGCAGGTCGGGGTGACCTATATCCCGGCGGGGATTGTCGAGGGGTCGCCGCTGGCGAGCGAGAAGAAACTCGGCCGGGGCAGCATCTACCAACGGTTCGAGGATCTGGGCTACCCGATCGCGCGGATCCGCGAGGAGGTCAGTGCCCGGATGCCGACACCGGAAGAGGTGAGGGCGCTCTCGATACCGCCGGGCGTGCCCGTGATCGAACTGCTGCACACCAGTCTCGATGGTGATGAACGAGCCTTCGAGGTGACCCGCTTCGTCATGCGCGCCGACGTGAATGGCCTCGACTACGAGATGCCTGTTGAAGACTGACCGCCCGCACATCAGCCGGGCAGGCATCGCCCGGGTGGCCGCTCTCGCCCTGCTGTGGGGCTCCGGCTTCCTCTGGATCAAGCTCGCGTTGCGGGGCTTCAACCCGGTGCAGATCGTGTTCGCCCGGCTCCTGCTCGGCTTCCTGATCCTGACCCCGATCGCCCTGGCCCGGGGACTTCGCTTTCCGAGGCAAGGCCGGCTCTGGGGTCACCTGTTCGTTGCCGCCCTGGTCGCCAACGCCGTGCCGTACCTGTTGTTCGGCATCGCTGAGGAGACGATCGGGTCGAACGTGGCCGGGGTGCTCAACGCGACCACGCCGCTGTGGACACTGCTCCTGGCGTTCCTCGTCGGCGTCGACCGGGCCGTCACCATGAAGAAGGCCGCCGGGTTCGCCCTCGGGTTCCTCGGCGTCGTGGTCATCTTCTCGCCGTGGGAATCCGCGAGTGAGATCGCCAGTTGGGGCGGGCTCACCTGCCTCGCCGCAGCCGCCAGCTATGGGCTCGGCTACGTCTACATGGGTCGGTTCCTGACCGGGCGCGGAATCCCGCCGCTCATGCTGTCGGCGGCTCAACTCGGCGCGGCTACCGTGCTACTTGTTCCGGCGCTGCCGTTCGCCGGGCTGGAACCGCCGGAGTGGCGGCTCGACGCGGTGGTGAGCCTGCTCGTACTCGGGGTGCTCGGCACCGGGGCCGCCTACGTCCTGAACTACCGCATCATCGACGACGAGGGGCCGACTGCCGCTTCGGTAGTTACCTACCTGCTGCCCGTCGTCGCCGTGCTCCTCGGCTGGGTCATCCTCCGCGAAGCCATCACGACCGCGATCGTGGCGGGTATCGCCTTGGTCCTTGCCGGAGTCATCCTGACCCGGAAACGTTCAACCGAAGTCGGGTAACCCGCACTTCACATCGATCAGTAATCCTCGTACTCGGGTGGTTCGGATGGCCGACCCAGCCTGATAGTCACCGATTCGAAGCCGGCCACCGACGCCACCCGCCGGATCGGATCACCGCCCCTGAGCCGTGTAGAGGACGCTGATGCAGGTCGTCATGGCAACCAGCCCGGCCAAGCCCGACCAGCCCAACGAAGACTTCACCGGTGCCGTACCGAATGCCGTCGTCCTGCTCGACGGTGCCGGCCTATCCGGCACCACATCGTACTCGGGTGGTTCGGATGGCCGACCCAGCCTGATAGTCACCGATTCGAAGCCGGCCACCGACGCCACCCGCCGGATCGGATCACCGCCCCTGAGCCGTGTAGAGGACGCTGATGCAGGTCGTCATGGCAACCAGCCCGGCCAAGCCCGACCAGCCCAACGAAGACTTCACCGGTGCCGTACCGAATGCCGTCGTCCTGCTCGACGGTGCCGGCCTATCCGGCACCACATCGACCTGCCTCCACGGCGTCGCCTGGTACACCCGCCGGCTCGGCGGGGCGCTGCTCGGCCAACTGGCGGCCGACGACGGCCAGGACCTCACCACCATCCACGGTCAGGCGATCGCGCAGGTTACCGACGAGCACCGGGATCGCGCCATCGCCGACGAGTTGAGGGAGCGCGTCGAGAGCGGCGCCATCCCGCCAGGCTCCCTCTTGCCAACCGAGAGCGCGCTCACCGCCGAGTTCCGGGCAAGTCGCGGGACAATCCGCCAGGCCATTTCAGTCTTGCGGGATGAACGCTTGGTCGCTACCGAACACGGCCGCGGCACCTACGCGAATCCCCAAAGACACAAGGAAGGCCCCGGCGAGGGCCCCGAGACGAAGACACGAGAGCGCCAAGTCCCAGCGGACCCAGAGCTTGCTGCCCTTTTTGCTGTCGAGGTGGGTACTGCCCTGACCGAACACCAGAGCGTCACTCGAAGAAATGGGGCCGTCGAGGCAATCGTTAGGGCCTACCGCCTACTGCAAGCCAAGCAGTAGGGTCCGTGCGGACTTCAATAGCCCTTCAAGGCAGGCCGCAACGGGCCGCACGCGCCGCCAGGGCGCGCGCCGACCGCTGCCGGGAAACCTCACGCTCTACGGCCGTCACGTCTGATTGCACAGCGTTGGCGCGGAAAGTTGGGCAGCCCGGAGTGCCGGCGCAGAACGATAGGCCGTCGGCGGTAGTGGTGGGTCGGCGGCCGGCCGGGCCACGAGCCCGCGCCGGCGCACGGGAGCGCCGCCGGCTGAGTCGGCAAACTGACGGCGGTCCCGGGGTTGCGGCTACTGCGCCTCCGGCGGGGCGCTCCGGCTCTAGGATGGCCGGGCTCCGCCGGCGGGTCACGGTCCGTGGGTGGTTGCGGTAGGCCATCCCGCCTGCCGTCGAACCGGGCGGGCCGAGCAGACTACACCCGACCCGCCATTGTCCAAATCTGTGCCAAGGCTCTTCATGGATAACATGGCGGGCCGGGGCGGCGGGCCGCTCCCCAAGGAGGGCGGGTGAGAGCCAGATGGGATGGCATCTGGGCATGTCCATAGTACAAGCGCCAGGGAAGCCTATCCGGCGATAGGATCACCGAAGCCTGATGGACGTAGATGGGCTAGTCAGCAGCGAAAAGTACTCGTCCCGGAAGTCCGCATTCTTAAAGACGGCATCACGGGCCATCCCGGAGTGCGTCTGTTGAAACGAATTCGCGGCCGCGGCGAGTATCGTCAAGGCCTTGATGAGGGAAGCCTTCTTCGGCGACCCAATAAGCCGATGATAGTTTGTCCCGAATCGCAGGTTGCTGGGGTCTTTGATGCGAAGTCGAGTAATTGCGTACCCCGCCAAGACATAGAACCGCGTGTTCGTAAACTCGTCAAGGATTTGCTTTGCACCGTCGCTCTTGAGGAAATCGTCCACTTGCGAAAGCAACTCGATGGCCGCTAGGTATGCGTCTAGGTCTAGCGACTCGGGGAAGATGCTTTCATATCCGCCCCTTCGAGACAGCATGGTAGAGGGTCGAGCCCTGGCCACGTCGGGCTGAGTAAGAAGCAGGGTGATTAGGGCTTGCGCTAGCAAGCCCATTGTAACGCGCCGCCTAGCGGGCATTCCCTGGTTTTTGTATCGATTCTTTCGGCGTTCGTAGTACCAGTTGTGAACCTTCAAAAACTTTTCAATTTCTCGTTGTCGTGGCTGTGTGGCGAACAGCGCGGGCCCGGGAACCTGAGTCTGCCGGTTTGTTCCTGCGATGATGCGGTCACGAATCTCTTCGTCCGTAGATGCAATGACGCGGACAACTATGCCGTTTTGGAGACGGTCGGGGTGGAGCGTATTTTCCCGATCGGCCCTATCGAGAACGTACGAGGTCTGAAGTCCGTTCACTATCAGTGGACGAGAAATCGTAAGCGTTTGCTGAGGACTATCCACCTGATCACCGATAACGGTCACGCCATTATTGAGCCACCAAAAATCCACGTCATCAGGACCGGCCAACGTCTGCCCAATGGCTTCGTTAACGAGGTTATCGCCTTCAAAGTCCCGGACGTTGTAGTCGAAAAGCTCTTCCCTCAGAGCATGCGTCTTCTTGTCCCTAATGAATTCGAGGTAGTCGGAGATGCTTGCAACTCCGACAAACGATCCCCGCTCACGGATCAGGTTCCTGAACACCAGAGTGGCTGGCTCACTGTAGTCTGTGCCGGCCAAGACGTAGAGCCCCCTGATCCCTACGTGCTCGGCGATTACTTCTGCGCCCGTAGTGAGCAAGGATTCGACGAGCAGGCGGACTTGGTCACCCTTCGCCGAGATGCTTGAAGTAAGGTTGGGCTCCGGTGCCTTCGTGACGTAAACCAATCGGAACACAACCTTGGGAAACTTCGACCCTAGCGACCGGACCGCCTTCCGCAAGATGCCCGTGCGCTCAACTACGGCGGGCTTGAAGATCTTTTCAAGCTCCGCGTCCTTTGCGCCGGAGTCCAAGAGCTTGGCTAGTGAACTAAGCAGGTGTTCCCACACGGACTCCTCCCACTTGTTCTTATTCTTGGCCTGAATAAGGAAAACCGTAAGTTCGGGGTGCGGTGCCAAACTCCTGAGCGAGGAGTCTCCGGGAATCAGAAATGGGCTGTCCGGGCTGAGCAGTATGCCATTCAAAAAGACAAACAGGCTATCGATACCGCCGTCGCCTCCCCCGTCCACGATCCCCGCGGAAAGCTCGTCGGAGGAAAGGTCTCTCGGCTTTAGCACCTGAATGACGGCGTACTTTTCGAATACATCGTCGACGTCTTCTCCAGGATACTCTGTCTCGCAAAACTCCTGAAAATGCGAATCTACGACCAACCTGTCAGCGTTCGATGGTGCCATCTCATATCTCCGCATGTCTAGACCAGGGCTAGCAGGACCTGGCGGAGCTGCCTGAGCCTGCCCGGCTCCACCCTCTAGGGTTCGGCCAGGACCATCCTTTCAGGACATGGCCCGAAACGGGAGCCCCGAATTTGCGCGCCACAGGCAGGGCTAGCTCGGGCCGTCAGTGTAGGAAGGCTGCACCCGAGCACGAGGGGCCTGCCAGCGGACGCACGCGGTGAGCATCCGTCAGTCATCCTCGGACGGCCTTTGCAGTCGCACACCGGCCACGCGCAGCGTGCCTCTGCGTTGATGTCAGTCCTCCTTGACGTCCGTCGGTTCTCCCGGCCGAGCCTCGACGAAGTTCAGCTCGACGAGCCGCCGATGCGTGAGCCACTCAAGGCGCTGCGTTTGAAGGTGAAGAGTGCGTCGGAGGCCCTCACCGCGGAGCTGCCGCTCGCTAACCAATTGGGCAAGCCTTCCGACATGCGCCGCCCTACGAGCGATTCGAACGTCCGGATGCTTTCGGTCTTCCCACAACTCATCTGGGATGATTCTCCCTCTGACACTTTGTGGGAGCTTTAACGGTGCAAATTTGTGCGGCACTGCCTCATTGAGAACAGCATCGAACCTTGACTCGCGCTTCAACTTGTAGTAAACGGCCGCTTCATAGGGCCTCATGGCTCGGGTTCTTTCGGCAGCATTGGAGGAAATATTCGCTATTTCGGGAGTTGTCCATACTTCAACTTCAGCCACCTCGAACGGGTCCAATACAAATTTGGCGACAGGGTCGGAGCGCTGCCCCGTAAGGTGCCGGCCTACGCGGTCTTTGACGTTTGCAACAGTCTGGCCAACGTAGATCGGCTCGCCGTCGAAATCATAGAACCCGTAGACGGCTGCGTTAGCCTGTCCGATGCTCCACCCGGGTTGGTTCGGATCAGGAGAGCGCATGAACTCGTCATACTTAGCCCTGATGAGGCGCGTTGCTCGGGGTGGGACCGGGCGGGGGGCTCTTTTTGGCAACTCAGACTCCTAGTCCTGGCTTCTGGGCACAGCCGCATGACTCACTGCCTGTCTGATTGCATCTACAGCCTCAGGAAGAGGCACATGCTCCCAAATCCGCACTACAGTCCAACCGGCGCTGCGTAGTGATTCGTTCACGGCCGCGTCTCGGGTCCGGTTTCGAGCAAGCTTTTCTCGCCAATAGCCTGATGGGTCGGACGGCATGCGACCGTGCTGGGGGCATCCATGCCAGAAGCAACCGTCTACAAATACGGCGATTTTGCGACGCGTAAAGACGATGTCCGGCCGCACATGTCGTCCCGGTGCGCTGATGCGGATGCCTACGCGATAGCGCATCCCTTCGGCGAAGAGCGCTCGCCGTAGTGCAAGTTCCGGCCCAGTGTCTTTACTTCGGTTCGCCTTCATGGTCTTACTAGCGGATGATGGCGGCGGCGCTGGCGGAAGTCTTCTTGCTGCTCCTTGCGCCTTTACTTTAGGTGCCCGAGAAGAGGTCATCAGGCTCCTCCACCACACCCTCAGCACCCTCGTTATCGATGGCACCGCCTAACGCCTCATAGCGCTTCCTGGCCAAGGCGTTCAGTCGCTCAGTTTGGGTTACAAGAGTCCGGCGCAATCCTGGTGACACCTTGCGCTCGCTAATGTTCTTGGCTAGTAGCGAGATGGTCTGAGCGCGCCGAGCGATCCGCACGTCGGGGTGGCTGCGGTCGGGAAAGATCTCGTCAGGGACGATAATGCGGGTGACTGGTTCTGGCAGCTCCTGAAGCGGGCCTGCCGGAATATCTCCTTCGTTGAGGATCGCACCGAAGGCGCTAGCCCTAAGCAGCTGCCGATAGACGGTGTACTCGTATGGGTCTAGCGCTGCCTTCCGCTCCCTAGCCGGCATATCTCCGATGTGTGGAAGCGACCACATGGAGATGGTGCGCACCTCGAAGGGGTCTAAGACGTATTTGGCTACAGCGTCGGAGCGTTGGCCAGTCAGATGCCGGCCCAATCGCACGCTGAACCCTTCGGCGGTTTGGCCTACGTAGATCGGCTCGCCGTCGTAATCGTAAAAAGCGTAGATGCCCGCTTTAGCCTGCCCGATGGCCTGGCTAGGGCGCTCAGGATCCCTTGCCCTGAGGGCTTGAGCGATCGCCTCGCGGATCGCTTGGACCTCGCGTGGGAGGACGGTCGTAGCCAGCTCGATCTGGCGCGGCAACATGGCTGCCTCCGAGTCAACGTAGAGCGATGACCCGGTGAGGCTACTCCGCGACCCCCGTGCTGTCTGGCCTCAGGGCCGGCACTAGGTAGTGGTTGCCGATCCACTCGATGACGTCTACGACGACGGCGTCGCCGAACCCAAAAAGTTGCTGGTTTGGCGTACCCGCGACGAGCTTGTAGTCATGGGCACCCATGAGGTTGGCGTACTCCCGGGGGGTCATCCATCGGATCGCCTTGCTGCCCCTTCCCAGGCGAACCAGAGCCTGCTTGCTTGACCCACCGCCCGTGGTCCGTAGGCACCCAGCGATGCCGTCCTTGCGAAGCTCCCACACTGAGACGCCCTGACGAGTACGTCGATAGGCAGTCCGGTACGTGATGACGTCGCCTGCAAGAAGAGCGTCAAAGCGAGCCTTCTGCACAATGCTCAACGACTTGAGGAAGGCTTCCACCCGATCGTTGCCCCACCACAAGTCAGGGCTGACCTCCGTCTCCACGAAGCCATCCAGGTCCGGCGGACCTTCGGGCAAGGCTGGGAGGTCGATATAGTGCATATCCAGTGTTTGGCGATGCTTTTCGTGGATAGCCCGGACCCAGGCGGGGCGCGCATCAGTGATCGGTGGGACGCCATGCCGGGCTTGGCTTGGAAGCTTCTCCTCCTGGATGCCGACGATGAACATCCGTGGCCGAGACTGCGGCACGAAGTGCCGAGCATCGATCGCGAGCACATCCAAGGAGTAGCCGAGCTTCGACAGGCGAGCCAGTGCGGCCGCGAGATCCTCGCCCCCGTGGCTAGTGGCGAATCCATGAACGTTCTCAAGGAGGATCACCGACGGCGGGGAAGACATGGCCTCTAAGATCTCGGCGAACTCCCAGAACATCCCCGACTGATCGCCGACCAGGCCGCGCCTGTTACCGGCGAGTGAGAGATCGATGCATGGGAAGCTGCTCGTCGCGAGCTCAATGCCCTCGGGGAGGTCCGCAGCCTTGACGATGCGGATGTCACGGACCTTGAAGTGCTCCTCCGCGTCAGGGAAGTTGGCGGCGTAGGCGTCGTACTTGGCCTGCTTGATGTCGTTGGCCCACACAACCTGCACCTGAGCGCCCTTCACACGCTCAAGGGCGGTTCGGACCAGTCCGATACCAGCAAAGAACTCCGCCGCCCTGATGGGCGCGTTCTCCATGCTTCCTCCTTCGCCCATCATCGGTGCAGCCTATAGGCGCGCTGGTGGGTCTCCCCAGGCATGACACTCATCTGTGATGATTCGATCATCCGTACGACTCGCAGTAACGGCGTAGTTGCTGATGGCAGGTCGACTGCGCGCCGACCGACTCGCCGGAGCGGTGATGACCGCAGCGCCGAACGCTAGAGGGCTGCCCGTCCGACGACGAGGGTCTTCAGTGCTTCAACCGTCAGCCACGGGTTGCCGCGATGCACCATCCGGTGGCAGTTGGAGCAGATCAACGCCAGGTCGCGGAGCCGCGTATCTGTCTCGCCGGTGACGTGCAGGGGGGTGCGGTGGTGGCACTCGATGTAGTCGCGTCCCCGGTCGCCGTAGACTCGCTCGAAGTCAAATCCACATACCTCGCACACGATCGGTAGGCCGCGGCGCTTTACATCGGCGAGCTTCCTACGGCGAAGCTTGGGGTCGCGCTCCCGTCGGAGGTGGGCGCGCAGCACTACTCCCCCCTCACGCACCGACGTCTCTTCCACGTCGGGATCCGTCACTGGCTCTCCGCCCAAACCTTCGCGGAGTAGCTCCCGGATCCGGCCCGCCAACGCACGCATCTCCTGCGGGTTGGCGCGGAACTCCTCGCGTACCAGCTTGTCAAGCTGGTTGCCGTTGCTGCTGTCGGCCACGATGTTGTAGGTCTTCAAGGCGACGCCGGCATGGTTGCGAAAGTCCGGGTTGCGGCGGCCGCGGTGAATCCCTGTGCTCTGCAACAGTTCAGAAAGGGCCTTGACACGCTCGTCGGTAGCGTCGAGTTGGTGCCAGCCGTTGGCTTCAACCAGCTCACAGACAAGAATAATCTCGTCGCGAGTCCAGTCAGGGTTTGGCAGAAAGGCAACAGTGAAGCCGAGCGCTTCCAGCCGTTGGGCGATAGTCTTGTCGCCGCCTCTGAGTTTGGTCAGTCCCCAAGATGTTGTTCCCGTGCTGACGCCATGTGCATAGCCGATGACCGGTTTGGAGTCGTAGAGGCGTCCCTCGTAGTCAAGGTAGTAAGCCCGTGCACGGCCGAAGCCCGTCACCTTGAGAAACCGTTCGCGGCCAAGGCGGTCGAACTCCTTGATGGCGGCGAGGACACCGGCGCGAGTCACTTCGGTGAGAGTCATATGGACGACGTTAGAACGAGGCTGCGACATTCTGGCATGCCCTCCGAGCGCCCAAGCTAGGGCTGGCCCGTTGTCTAGCTCGTGGATCCGTCCGATTGGAGGTGATCGGCGCGTCGCCGGAGGGGTTCGGGGAAAGACTGGCGGCACTAGCCGTGGTCATCCGGGACACCATGGACCGGGTAGGACAGGGCAGGGTAGGTTTCTTATTGCCGATTTGCTCTGTTCTGGATCAAGGTGCCGCGCTCACGCGGCGCGGGGCGGTAACCCGGCCGGCGGCAAGCCGCCCCCGGCCGCCTATGGCACCCGGGGCGGAGAGCGACGTGGTGCAGCGCTGGGGCGACAAGTCGCTGCTGGTGCTGCCCACCGACTACCGCCGGACCGCCGCCCCGAGTCTGTTGAACCGGCCGGCGACACGATCACGGCCAGGCGGTACGGAAGCCGAACCGGTCGGCCTTGTCGACGATCAGGGCTTCCGACTGCCGCGCCAGTCCAACCCCGGGACTGGCTTGCCCCGGCCCCTCTCTCGCAGCCCGGCGACACCTCACCGCGGACCCCTCAGCCGATCGCTACACGCGCGGACTCCGCCAGACCGGGACGGGCCACCAACCCCAGCGTTCGCAGCCCCAGAAGAGCTCTCAGCGGACAAGATCGACCCGCCCACCATCTGCCCACAACCAGTCGTCAACGGCTGGACTCAGCCGGACTCCGCTAGATCAAGGACAACGGCCCCCGATCAGCATTCCTGCTGGTCAGGGGCCGCATCTGCGCCTGGTGGCGGGTAGAGGATTCGAACCTCTGTAGCTTTCGCGACGGATTTACAGTCCGCTCCCATTGGCCGCTCGGGCAACCCGCCAGGGCACACCACCGCGCCGTAACGCGGCAGCGGAGCAAGGATAGCGGTCGCCCCCGGGGGCGTGGCAACCGGGTACCGTCAGAGGGTCGTGGGGCTGGTCAGCGCCGCGACGACCCTGACACACCGCCGGACAAGCAGGAGCATCAGCATGGCAGCGAACCCGTCGTTCGACATCGTGAGCAAGGTCGACCGGCAGGAGGTCGACAACGCCCTTCGCCAGACGGAGAAGGAGCTTGCCCAGCGGTTCGACTTCCGTGGCACCGGCGCCGAGATCTCCTGGTCGGGAGAGGAGGCGATCAGCCTCCAGGCGGAGACCGAGGAGCGGGTCGCCGCCGCGCTAGACGTGTTCAAGGAGAAGCTGGTCAAGCGGAACATCTCGCTGAAGTCCCTGGACGCGGGTGACCCCCGGTCCTCGGGCAAGATCTTCAAGATCGACGCCAAGGTGATCCAGGGCATCGAGTCCGAGAAGGCCAAGGCGATCAGCAAGAAGATCCGCGACGAGGGCCCGAAGGGCGTCCAGGCGCAGATCCAGGGCGACCAGCTCCGGGTGACCGGCAAGAAGAAGGACGACCTCCAGGCCGTCATCACCCTGCTCAAGGGCGAGGATTTCGGGGTGGCCCTCCAGTTCACCAACTACAGGTAGCCAAGCCCTGGCCGGCCTGGTAACCGGGCCAGCCACGCCCTGTAACTGGGCAAACGTCGTCACCAGTGGTCGTCGTTGGTCGCTCATGATCGGCCTCCGACGGCCTGGCCCGGTCCCGTCGACCCACCCGCGACCTCCCGCGTTCCAACCCCTCGCCTTGTAGGTTCTGGGCGGTCTCGTCCGGGCGCAGCCACACACGTCTCTGACGTCGGGCGCTGATCCGTAGCTCTACGCTGCCCGTCTCCGGCGCCCAGCCCGGTTGCTGTCACCACTGCTGTCGACAGCAACCGGGCCCCCTCCCCTCGCATCGCCCGGTAGAGGAACACGGGGGTTTCGGGTTGTGGCCACCGTGATGCCGACGCTGGCTCATGTTCACCCCTGCATCGGGCACGTCATCGAGGGCAAGCGTCGTCCGGGTGAGAGGCTGAGTACGTGGGGATGAACAAGGAGACAGCAGGGCGGCTCGCCGATGCACGTCTGACTGAATGGCAACGCGTCAGCTATGGCGGGTGGCGCGCGATGCTCGACGACAAGGACGTACGCCAGTTCGTCGGCGAGGATGGCAAGCAGTACAGCGTGGTCAGCTACGCCCTCGATGGCGGCGATGGGCGTATCCGCATGGTGGTCGCTGTGGATGACGGGGGCTGGTCGGCGTTCGTTCCGCTGGTGCGCGACGAGATCATGCTGCCGGATGGCGCGTTCGTCGAATGAACTCTTCGGTGTGAAGGAACGATCACGGTCGCCTGACCTGCTGTTGATGAGCCTACGAGCTGCGCGAACGATCCCTGACCGTCCGTGGTTGTCCCTCAGCGTTCACCCGGTAGTCACCCAGTTCGACCCCCTCGCACTTGCGTTCCTTCTACACCAGTTCGGTTTCCCAATCTTCGAATGGCGGATCGACGATGTAGCTCGGGTCGCAGTACCGGCGCACGTATTGAGCTGCCCGGCACATGGCTTCTCCTGCGTTGGTAACGCTGCCGTCAGGCTGCACGTCGAGCACGTTTGTAAAGATCGCGAAGACTTGTTCGAGTGGCGACCCGAACTGCACGAGGGCTGGCCTGTAGTCGATGCCGTCGAGAAGCTCGACATCGAGGGTGCCGTTCGCGATGTAGAACGCGAAGTACCGACAGGCCGACCGCACGTCCTCGGGGAGTTGGCTCACGCTGGGCATCTTGGCAGACTCGTTGACGCACCCATACGACTTACCACCGCGACTATCCCGTCTGCCGTCGACCGCCCTCTGGGGAGCGGGCCAGCCCGACCCGCCAGCGCCTGTACGAGCCGTCAAGGTCCGCTTGACGTGGCGGGCCGGGCGGCCGTGCCGACTCCGGCTTCACCCTGCGCACCTACACCCATCTCATCAGCGCGAGAAGATCAACAGCAGCACCACGGTCAGGATCGCGCTGACAAGGATCGAGCCGAGACAGCCCATCCGGTTCGAGAAGAAGAGGAACATGCGCCGCCGGTTACCCCGGTTGCCGGGTTCCACGCGCCGAGCGGTCGCCCCTGGACGGGACGGCCGCTCGGCGCGCGTACCGGATCGGGCGGTGCGCTACGGCGTACCCCGGCAAGCGGTGACGGGCGCGCGGATCAGACGGTGACGGGGTGTTCGGTGCAGGTGGCGGCGGCCTCGGCGCGGGCGATCGGGCCGCCGGGCAGCGCCGCGACGCCGGCCCCGACGCCGACGGCTGCGGCGGCGAAGAGGAACGCCCAGGGCACCCCGCCGGTGTGGTCGACGATCAGGCCGGCGACCGCGCCGCCGGCCGCGCTCGCCGCCACCGACACGGTCACCACCCAGGTGTACGCCTCGTTCAGCATGCCCGTCGGGGTGATCCGTCCGACCAGGGTGTTCTCCAGGGTCAGCGCGGGGGCGATGGTGGCCCCGCCGATCACCAGGGCGACGCCGAGCGACACCGGGCCGGGCATCACCGCGAAGAGCGCCAGGGTGCCGGCCACCGCCGCGAGCAGCCAGGCGAACTGTCGGGTCATGTTGGCCGCCGGGCGGCGTACCCCGAACCAGAAACCACCCACGGCGCTGCCCGCCCCCCAGACGGCGAGCAGCACGCCGGCCAGGCTCTGCGGGTCGTCGGTGGGCTGGTTGCCGGCGAACGCCGGCACGATCACCCCGGCCGCGCCGAAGGCGATGCCGAGGCCCGCCACGCAGACCAGCAGCGCCGGGAAGCCACCCACCCGCAGCGGGCCGAGACCCCGGGCGTGGTGCTCGCGGGCGTGCGGTCGCCAGGCGCGCATCACCCGGCCCAGCGCCACCCCGGCGGTGCCGACCAGGGTCGCCACGGCCGCGCCGACCAGGGCGGCGGCGGCATCCGCCAGCAGGACGAAGCCGGCCACCAGCAGCGGGCCGATGACGAAGACGACCTCGAACAGCGACGTCTCGGCGGCCAACGCGGTGTTGCGCAGTTGGTAGCGGCCGGTCGCCGGGGCGGTCAGGTCGTTCCAGGCCCCCCGGATGGCGGCGGTCAGCGGCGGGTAGGTGGCCCCGGCCACCCCGGCGGCCAGGTAGATCAGGCGCAGGTCGGTGCCGTCGGCGCGGCTCGCCCCGAGCAGCCCGAACAGGGCCAGCGGGTGGGCCACGGCGGTGACCAGCAGCACCGGGGTGGGGCCGACCCGGTCGGCCAGCCGGCCGGCGACCGGGCTGAGCGCGGCACCGGAGAGCGCGTAGATGCCGCCGGCCACGGCGGCGAGCGAGTACCGGCCGGTGACCTGCTCCACGACCAGCAGCAACGCCAGCGGGGTCATCCCGATGCCGAGCCGGCCGACGACACCGAGGAGCAGCAGCAGCGGCGCCCCGGGAATCCGCCAGACGCCCAGGTACTGGCGCAGTGCGGCCACGGTGCACCCCCAAGGAGACGATCAGGTAACGAGTCAGAACCCTGTAGACCCTAACGCCGCAGGTCGCTCCGGGAATGGTCGATTCACTCACACCCCGGGCCGCTGACCCGGTGGCGGCGAGAGGGTAACTTGCTGATCGAACCAGATGGATGTGCCCTACAGGTTCATTCCGACGCCGCAGGGAGGTACGGCCGAGCTGATGACCGACGCCGACGCACGGCTCGCGCCGCCCCCCGGCTACCGGGCCCTGTTCCGCCACCCGGTGGCCTCCCGCCTGGTCACCGCCCGGGGCATCTCCGAGCTGGGCGACTTCGTCGGGCTGGCCGCGCTGCTGCTGCTCGCGTACGACCAGACGCAGTCGGTCCTCGGGCCCGCCGCCGTGTACGCCGCCCGCGCCCTGCCGGCCCTGCTTGTCGCCACGGTGTTCAGCGGCTGGCTGGACGTGCCGGCCCGCCGTACCCTGCTGGTCTGGCTCTCGGTGGCCGGCGCGGTGCTGATCGCGGTCCCCCTGGCGGTGCCCGAGCCGGTGCCGGCGATCGTCGCGGCGGGGCTGCTCGGCGCGGTCCGGGCCGCCTACTCCAGCGTCAACGTGGCGGTCGCCGCCGAGGCGGTGGACGCCACGCTGCGGCTGCCGCTGTTCGGCCTGTCCGCGTTCGCCAACCAGGCCGGGCAGGTGATCGGCCTGGTCGCCGGGGCGAGCATCACCGTGGCGCTCGGCCCCCGGGTGGCGCTCCTGATCGACCTGGTCTCGTTCCTGGTCGCGGCGATGGTGCTGGCCGGGCTGCCGACCGGGCAGCAGCGGCGGCGCGGTCAGCGCCCACCTGCCACCGCCGGCATCCGGACCATCGCCGGGCACCCGGTGCTGCGCGGCGTCGCCCTGCTCACCCTCGGCACGGTGCTCTCCGGCGCACTGCCCGAGACCCTCGCCCCGAACCTCGCCGGTGGGGCCTGGCGGCCGGTGGTGCTGGCCTCGTCGGCGCTGGGCGGGGCGATCTTCGTGCTGGCGCTGGGGCGCGGCACCTGGCTGGGCCGGTTGACCGGGCAGGTCGCCGTGGCCGCCGCCCTGGCCGGGGCGCTGCTGCTGGCCGCCCTCCTGGTCGCCGTGCACGCCCCGGTCTGGGCGCTGGCCTGCGCCAACGCGCTGATCGGCGCGGGCGGCGGCTGGCTGATCGGCGCGCAGGCCACCTTTGCCCGGCTGGCCCCGGTGGAACGGATGGGGCAGGTGGAGGCCACCATCGTGGCCGCCAACATCGTCGTCGGCGGCTGCGGGATCTTCCTGCTCGGGTCGGCCGCCGCGCTGTTCGGGCCCGCCGTGGCGTACCTGCTGGCCGGGGTGCTGCTGCTGGTCGTGGTGCTGCTGACCCGCCCCGACCGGTTGCCGGCCGACACCGGCCCGCAGCCGACCGGCTCTCCCCGCTGACACCAGACGACCGCGCCCGCGTCCGGGGCGGACGCGGGCGCGGTCAGTGTCGCTCGGGATCGGGTCAGCGCTGGAACTGCACCGGCCCGGCGTTGCGGGCCATCTGCTCCAGCCGGGCCACCCGCTCCTCCATCCTGGGGTGGGTGGAGAAGAGCGCGGCGATGCCGCCACCCCGCTTGAACGGGTTGTCGATCATCAGGTGGGCGGTGCTGGTCAGCTGGCCCTGGGCGGGCAGCGGTCGGGCCTGGGTGCCCAGATGGATCTTGCGCAGGGCGCTGGCCAGTGCCAACGGGTCCCGGGTGAGCTGCGCGCCCGAGGCGTCCGCCTGGAACTCCCGGCTCCGGCTGATCGCCAACTGGATCACGGTGGCCGCGATCGGGCCGAGGATGATGGTGAGCAGCAACACCGCCGGGTTCGGGCCGTCCTCGTCGTTGCTCCCGCCCAGCGGGATGAAGAACGCCAGATTCGCCAGCATGGTGATGATGCCGGCCAGACCGGCCGCCACGCTGGAGATCAGGATGTCCCGGTTGTAGACGTGCGACAGCTCGTGGCCGATCACCCCGCGCAGCTCGCGGTAGTCGAGGATCTCGGTGATCCCGTGGGTGACGCAGACCGCCGCGTTGGCCGGGTTACGACCCGTCGCGAACGCGTTGGGCTGCGCGGTGGGGCTGACGTAGAGCCGGGGCATCGGCTGCCCGGCCTCGGTGGCCAGCTCGCGGACCATCCGGTACAGCTCGGGGAACTGGGCCTCGCTGACCGGTTGCGCCTTCATCGAGCGCAACGCCAGCTTGTCGGAGAAGAAATAGGTCACACCGTTCATCAGCAACGAGACGACGACGGCGATGACGAGGCCGCCGCTCCCGCCGAACCAGTAGCCGACCGCGAGGATCAGCGAGGTCAGCAGGCCCAGCAGCGCTGCGGTCTTCAGACGGTTGTGATGCACGATCGCTCCTTCGGTGCGCGGGTCGCGCGGGACCCGCTGACCGGTACAACGTCACCGGTACCCGTCAACCATCCAGCTCATGACTGGCAGTTGACTGAAGGAAGCTGTGAACCCGCTGGACGGACCGGACACCAGGGACGACCCGGGACACCAGGTCAGCGGGCCGCCGGGTCAGCGGGCCGCGAGGTCCAGCACCAGTTGGGGGGCGAAGCCGATCACCACGGCCAGCGCGGTCGCCCCGGCGAGCGCCACGGTGACCGGCCAGGCCGCCCGACCGGACGCGACACCGAGTGCGACCCCGGTGGGCTCCCCGGCCGGCACGGTCGGTGCCCCGGCGAGGGCCGGGGAGGCCGGCAGCGGGGTCGGGTCGGCGTAGAGGGTGGCGGCGAGGCGCAGGTAGTACGCCAGGCCGATCACCGCGTTCAGCGCCACCACCAGGGCCAGCCAGCCGGCCCCGCCGTCCAGCAGCGCCCGGACCACAGTCACCTTGGCGAACAGCCCGGCCAGCCCGGGAGGCAGGCCGGCCAACCCGACCAGGGCCAACGCGAACGCCGCCCCGGCCCAGGGCCGCCGCCGGGCCACTCCGCGCAGGTCCGCCACCGTGCCGCCGTCCGCACCCGCCGGGCGCAGCGCCACGAGCGCCGCGAACGCCGCCAGCTCCACCACCACGAAGAAGACCGCGTACGCCACCGCGGCGGCGTACGCCCCGGCCCGGACGTCGTCGCCCCGGCCGGCGGTCAGCGCCAGCACCCCCAGCGGGGCCAGGATGTAACCGGCCTGGGCCACCGACGACCAGGCGAGCAACCGGACGGTACGCCGCTGGCGCAGCGCCACCAGGTTGCCCACGGTCATGGTGAGCACCGCCAGCAGGGCCAGCACCGGGCCGGTCACCTCGGCCGGCAGTGCCCGTTGCACCACCGCGAGCAGGGCCACCACCCCGCCCAGCTTCGACGCGGTGGACAGGTAGGCCGCCACCGGCAGCGGCGCGCCGTCGTAGGTGGCCGGCGCCCAGGCGTGGAACGGCACCGCCGCCACCTTGAAGGCCAGCCCGAGCACCACCAGCGCCACCGCCGCCGGGATCAACGGCAGGTCGGGCGCATCGGCCAGCAACCCACCGAGCCGGTCCAGGTGCAGGCCACCGGTCGCCGCGTAGAGCAGGGCCGCGCCGAGCAGGGTGACTGTCGTCGCCACCACGCTCACCACGAAGAAGGTGACCGCCGCCTCGGCGCTGGCCAGGCTGCCCCGGCGCAGGCCGACAAGCACGTACAGCGGCAGGGTCAGGGTCTCCAGGGCGACGATCAGGGTGATCAGGTCGCCGGCCGCGGCGAGCACCACGCCACCTGTCATCGAGCAGGCCAGCAGGAAGCAGTACTCGCCGACAGGTGTCGGACCGCCGCGCAGCAGCGGACCGGAGAGCCCGAGCACGCCCAAGGTGAGCAGGGCGAACACCCCCGCGATCAGGGCCGCCCGGCCGTCGAACACCCACGAGCAGTCGGCACCGACGCAGAACGTCCGCCGGGTGCCGGCCGCGCCGACCACCACCGCGCCGACCCCGGTGGCGACGACGCCCGCGCAGGCCACGGCCACCGTCGCGCCGGCCCGGCCGATCAGCAGATCCGCCAGCAGCACGAGTACGGCGGTGCCGGCCGCCAGGTACGCCGGCAGCAACGCCACGTTGTCGACGCTCTGCACCAGACTCACCGAAGCACCCCGTTCACCGAACGATCCCCACCAGGGCGTCCACCGGGCCGGTGGCGTAACCGAGGACCAGGGTGGGCACCAGGCCGACGGCGAGGGCGAGCAGCACCAGCGGCACCCAGGCGGTCAGCTCCACCCCGGCCAGGGCGGGGGTGAACCGGCCGACCACCGGGCTCGGCCGCCCGTGGGTCACCCGGCGCAGCAACCGCAGGAAGTACGCGGCGGTGAGCGCCCCGCCGACCGCCGCCAGCACCGCCAGGGTGGTCCACAGCGGCCCGCCCCGCTCGACGGCGGCGACCACGGCGAACGCCTCACCCCAGAAACCCGCCAACCCGGGCAGGCCGAGCGACGCGACCGCCGCGAAGCCGAGCAGCCCGGCCAGCCGGGGCGCGGTCTCCCGCAGCCCGGACAGCTCGGCCAGCGCCCCGGTGTGCGCCCGGTCCTTGACCGCCCCGGCGAGGAAGAAGAGCAGCCCGGTGATCACCCCGTGCGCCACGTTGCCGATCAGCGCCGCCTGGATGCCGGTGGCGGTCAGCGTCGCCACCCCGAGCAGCACGAACCCCATGTGCCCGACGCTGGAGTAGGCGATCAGCCGCTTCAGGTCCTCCTGCGCCAGGCAGACCAGCGAGCCGACCAGGATCGCCGCGACGGCCAGCACGCCGAGCACCGGCGCAGCCCAGCGGGCACCCTCCGGGGCCACCCCGACCGCGATCCGGATCAGGCCGTACGTGCCCATCTTGAGCAGTACCCCGGCGAGGATGACGCTGCCGACGGTGGGGGCCTGGGTGTGCGCGTCGGGCAGCCAGGAGTGCAGCGGCCAGAGCGGTGCCTTCACCGCGAACGCCAGCCCGAGCAGGGTGAACGCGGCCAACTGGGTGCCCCGGGACAACCCCGCCCCACCGGTCAGCGCGACGAGGTCGGCGGTGCCGGCGGCGGCCACCACCACGAACACGCCGACCAGCAGCAGCACCGAGCCGAAGAGCGTGTAGAGGGCGAACTTGCGGGCCGCCGCACGGGCCGCCTCGCGGGCCGGCAGGTCCGCACCGGTGCCGCCCCAGCCGGCGATGATCGCGTACATCGGCAGCAGGACGACCTCGAAGAAGACGAAGAAGAGCACCAGGTCGAGGGCGAGGAAGGTGCCCAGGATGCCCACCTCGACCACCAGCAGCAGCGCCACCAGCGCCCGGCCGCTCCCCCCGCCCTCGGGCACCCGGCGCACCGTGTAGCCGCAGCAGAGCAGGGTGAGTAGCGCGGTGAGCACCACAAGCGGCCAGGAGATGCCGTCCACCCCGAGGTGGAAGCGCAGGTCGAGGCCGGGCACCCAGGGCAGGTCGACCTGGTGCCAGGGCTGCACGGCGGGGGCCGGGCCGTAGCCGAACCAGCCGTGGTCGCCGAGCACCAGCAGCACCGCCCCGACCAGGGTCAGCCCGGCGACCGCCGTGCCGAGCAGCCGGGCCGCCCGCTCCCCGGGCACGACGGCGACCAGCGCCGCCCCCACCGCCGGCAACGCCAGCACCGCGACCAGCAACACCTGTCCCAAGCTCATGAGGAGACTCCGATCAGGGCGGCGGCCAGGCCGATCAGCAGGGCACCGGCCAGCACCGCCGCCGTCGCGCGGGGCAGCGCCGCCCGGTGCAGCCCGGCCAGCCCGGCACCGAGGGCGGACGCCCCCCGGCCCACCCCCTCGACCAGGCCGTCCACCCCCACCTCGTCACCGGTACGCGCCACCCGGGCCAGCGCCGTCGTGGGGCGTACGACCAGGGTGTGCTGGAGGTCGTCGAGGCGGAAGGCGCGGGCGAACACCGGCCGCAGCGGACCCAGCGCGCGGGCCGGGTCGGCGGCCGGATCCCGCCGCCAACCGGCCCAGGCCAGCCCCGCGCCGGCCAGCAGCAGCACGAGCGGCAGCAGCAGTGCCGGACCGAGGTGGACCAGCACCTGGTCCCCGGGCGGGAGGGTGGGCACCGTCGGGAAGAAGAGGCGGTGCCAGAACCACCTGGTGAAGCCCGCCAGCCCGAGCAGCGTGGCCGGGACGGCCAACAGCAGCACCGGCCAGCGCATCAGGGCCGGCGGGTCGTGCGGGTGCAGCAGCGGCAGCCGGGGCTCGCCGAAGAACGCGCGCAGCAGCAGCCGGGTGGCGTACGCGGCGGTCAGCAGCACCCCGAGCAGCCCGGCCAGCCAGACCAGCCAACCGACCCAGGCCGGGGCGGGACCGGTGCCGTCGAGCGCGGCCGACTCGGCGGCGGCGAGCACCCCGTCCTTGCTCCAGAAGCCGGACAGCGGCGGCACCCCGGCCAGCGCACCCAGGCCGATCAGCGTGCACCAGAAGGTGACAGGCATGCTGCGGCGCAGCCCGCCCATCCGGGACAGCAGGGTGGTGCCGACGGCGTGGATCACCGCACCGGCGGCGAGGAACAGCAGCGCCTTGAACGCGGCGTGGGCGAGCAGGTGGAACAGCGCGGCGGCCGGGGCACCGACGGCGAGCGCGCCCGTCATGTAGCCGATCTGGGAGACCGTCGACCAGGCGAGCACCCGCTTCAGGTCGTCCTGGGCGGTGGCCGCGAACGCGCCGAGCAGCAGGGTGATCGAGGCGAGCACCCCGAGCACCGCCAACGCCACCGGGGCCTGGGTAAACAGCGGGTAGAGCCGGGTCACCGCGTAGACCCCGGCGGCGACCATGGTCGCGGCGTGGATCAGCGCGGAGATCGGGGTCGGGCCGGCCATCGCGTCCGGCAGCCAGGTGTGCAGCGGGAACTGGGCGCTCTTGCCGGCCACCCCGGCGAGCAGCAGCAGGCAGGCAGCGGTCAGGGTGCCTGCGGAATAGTCGTGGGCGAGCACGTCGGCGATCCGGAAGCTGCCGGCCGAGACGCCGAGCAGCGCGATGCCGAGCAGGAAACCGACGTCACCCGCCCGGGTGACCAGGAACGCCTTCATCGCGGCGGCCGGGGCCTCGGGCAGCCGGCGGTCGTGGGCGATCAGCAGGTAGGAGCAGAGGCCCATCACCTCCCAGCCCACGAGCAGCAGGATCAGGTCCCCGCTGACCACCACCAGCAGCATCGCGGCGGTGAAGAGGCTGATCTGCGCCGCATAGGGCGGGTAGCGGTGGTCCACCTCGACGTCGTCGTGCGGGCCGCGCCGCAGATAGGCCACCGAGTAGACCTGCACCGCCAGCGCCACCGCCGCCACCGCGACCGCGACCAGCGCGGCGGCACCGTCCAGCCGTACCCCGAGGGTGACCCGCAGCCCACCCAGGTCGATCCAGGTGGTGCTGGTCTCCACCGGGTCGCCGAGCCGCACCAGCAGCAGCACCGCGACCAGCAGCGCGCCGGCCGCGCCGGCCACCCCGAGGCCGATCGCCGCCCGCCGGGCCGCGTCCTCCCCGGTGGCCGCGCCTTCCCTGCTGGCCGGTCCCTTCGGCGCCGGCGGCAGCAGCAACCCGAGCAACCCGGCAACCAGTGGTACGAGGGGCAGTGCCGCCCCGAGCAGCCCGGTCACCTGTCGACCTCCGTCCGCTCGCCGCCCGAACCGACCCCGGCCCGGTCGACGGCCGACCCGACCCGGTCGACGGCCGGCTCGGTGAGCGGTACGTCGTCCACGGTGACGCTGGCCCGGAGCCGGTAGAGCTGGAGCACGATGGCCAGCCCGACCCCGATCTCGGCGGCGGCCAGCACGATCACGAAGAGCGCGAAGACCTGCCCGGAGTGCGGCAGCACGGCCTGCACCGTGGTGTCCGCGGTGACCAGGATCAGGTTGACCGCGTTGAGCATCAACTCCACAGCCATCAGCACCAGCACCGCGTTGCGCCGGCGCAGCACGCCGTAGACGCCCAGGCCGAACAGCAGCGCCGCGGTGACGTACGGGATGACCGGCCTCACCGGATTTCCCCTGTTCGCGACTGCGGGGCGGCAGCGGGGCGGCGGCCGATGTCCGGGCGGGACAGGATGATCGCGCCGACCAGGGCGGCCAGCAGCAGCACCGACAGCACCTCGAACGGCAGCACCCAGGAGCGGAACACCTGCTCGCCGATGCCCTCGGCGGTGCCCGCCGCCGGCAGCTCCACCGTCGACAGGCGGAACGCGTCGACAAGCAGCGCGGCCAGCCCCAGCCCGGCACCGCCGCCGATCAGCGCCGCCGGCCAGCCCGGCCGGTCCAGGTCGTCGGAGGCCCCGATCGGGGCGCGGGTCAGCATCACCGCGAACAGCAACAGCACCACCACCGCGCCCACATAGATCAACACCTGCACCCAGGCCACCAGCTCGGCGGTGAGCACCAGGTAGTCGCCGGCCAGCGCGCCCAGGCAGAGCACCAGGTAGAGGCCCGCCCGGACCAGGTGCTTCGTGGCGACCACCAGCACACCCGACCCGACCGCCACCGCGCCCAGGGCGAGCAGCAGCACGTCCGCACCGGTCACCGCGAGGCACCTCCGTCGCCGGCAGAACCGGGCTCGGGGGCGGGGCCGGGCTCCGGGCTCTGAGCGGGCGCGGGGCCGGGCTCGGGGGCGACGGGGGCTACGCCGGGGGCGGTGCGGGGGGCGGCGGGGGCGGGGGCGGACTCGGGGCGTACCACGGTGGGGCGGGCGGCGGAGCTGGTCGGGGCGGCGGCCTTGCGCGCGGCGGTGGTCTCCTCCTTGGCCGGCTCGCCGTGCGGGTCGTGCGCGGGCGGCGGCGGCACGGTGGCCATCCACTGGCCGAGGTGGTCCTTGTCGTGCAGCAGGTTCTTGATGTCGTACTCGGCGTACTCGAACTCCGGCGACCAGTAGAGCGCGTCGAACGGGCAGACCTCGATGCAGATGCCGCAGTACATGCAGAGCGAGAAGTCGATGTCGAACTTGTCGAGGACGTTGCGCTGGCGGGGGCGGGCCGCGCCGGCCACCGCCACCTCCTCCTTGTGCGAGTCGATGTAGATGCACCAGTCGGGGCACTCCCGGGCGCAGAGCATGCAGACCGTGCAGTTCTCGGTCAGCAGCGCGATCACGCCCCGGGAGCGGGGCGGCAGCTCGGGGGCGACGTCCGGGTACTGCTGGGTGGTCGACCGGCGGGTCATCGTCTTCAACGTGACCGCCAGCCCCTTCACCAGCCCTTCGCCGGGAATGCCGCCGCGCTCGCTCACCGTGTCGCCCTGATGCGCTCGCTCATGGGCTCATCCTGCCCTGTGGCCACGGCGCGCGCGACCACCACCCGGCGTTTGCCGGCGCTACCGTGACAGCCGGGGAGAACGACGCACCGGAAAGGACCGACCGATGACCGCCGCGTTGCGAAGCGACCAGCCACCCGAGGGCGGTTGGACGACCGACCATCTGGACGCGCTGCCCGAGGACGGCCGCCGCCGCGAACTTCTCGATGGAGTGCTGATCCTGCCCGTCTCCCCCACCCGCATCCACCAGACCATCGCCGGCCGCCTGATGGTCGCGCTCGAAGAGGAATGCCCCGACGACTACGACGTGACCCAGGCCGTGGAGGTGCGGATCAACCGGACCCGCTCCTTCATCCCCGACGTGCTGGTGACCACGTCCACCGCCGCCGCCCGCGAACCGTCCCGGTACGAGGCGCACGAGGTGGTGCTGGCCGTCGAGATCGTCTCCCCCGGCACCCGGTCCATCGACCGGGTGCTCAAGCCGACCCTGTACGCGCAGGCCGGCATCCCGTTCTACTGGCGGATCGAGGTGGAGGACGACGGCCTGGTCGTGCACACCTACAAGATCGACGCGGTGAACGAGGCCTACGTCGAGACCGGGCGGTGGACGAAGTTCGTCGACACCGGGGAGCCGTTCCCGGTGAACCTGTCGGTCGCCCGGATCACGCCCCGGCGTCGGTGAGCGGCGGCAGCATCTCCACGCCCAACTGTTGCAGCAGTTGGAACAGCTCGTTGACGCTCCACACGTCGACGATCCGGCCGGCGGCGTCGAAACGCAGGAACGTCGCCCCGGAATAGCTGACCACCTGCCCGGTCGGCGGCACCGGGCCGAACTGTCCCGCCTGGGTGCCGGCGGCCCGCCAGCGCAGCGCCACCCGCTCCCCGGTCGCCACCACGTCCACCAGCTTGTAGCGCAGGTCAGGGAAGGCTGCCCGGCGGTCCCGGTGCCAGGCCAGCACCGCCGCCGGGCCGGTGCCGCCGAGCCCCGGGCACCCCTCGGCGACCAGCTCGTACGCCGACTCCTCGCGGCCGGCGTTCCACACGTCGGCCACGAACCGCCGGGCCACCGCCTCCACGTCGATCATCCGGGCAGCGTAACCAGCCCGCCCGCCGGGCCGACGCCCGCAGGAGAGGTATCCGGGGGCCGACGCCCGGGGCGGACCCCCGCGTTCGGGGACTACGCCCGGTGCCGGGACCGGCACTCGGGGGGCCGAGGGCGCGGAGATCAGTCAGGATGGGGCAGAGACACGAACGACGCAGACTCTGGGGGCGACGTGGGCGACGAGGCAGGCACGACGACCGGTGGCAAGTACGTCGAGCCGGGCGGTGAGTTCACCCGCGACCAGCGGTACATCGCCACCCGGATCACCGCCGACGGGCGGGACGGCTATCCGGTCGAGCCGGGCCGTTACCGGCTGGTGGTCAGCCGGGCCTGCCCGTGGGCCAACCGCATGATCATCGTACGGCGGCTGCTCGGGTTGGAGGAGGCGCTGCCGATGGCGGTGGCGGGGCCGACCCACGACGCCCGGAGCTGGACCTTCGACCTGGACCCGGGCGGGCGGGACCCGGTGCTCGGCATCGAACGGCTGGCGGACGCGTTCTTCGCCCGGTTCCCCGGTTACGAGCGCGGGATCACCGTGCCGGCGATCGTCGACGTGCCGACCGGGCAGGTGGTCACCAACGACTACGCGCAGATGACCCTGGACCTGTCCACCGAGTGGACGGCGTACCACCGGGAGGGCGCCCCGCAGCTCTACCCGGAGGCGCTGCGCGCCGAGATCGACGAGGTGAACGCGGTGGTGTTCGCCGACGTCAACAACGGCGTGTACCGGTGCGGCTTCGCCGGCTCGCAGAAGGCGTACGAGAAGGCGTACCGGCGGTTGTTCGACCGGCTGGACTGGCTCAGCGACCGGCTCACCAACCAGCGTTACCTGGTCGGCGACACCATCACCGAGGCAGACGTGCGGCTGTTCACCACGCTTGTCCGCTTCGATCCGGTCTATCACGGCCACTTCAAGTGCAACAGGCAGAAGCTGAGCGAGATGCCGGTGCTGTGGGCGTACGCGCGGGATCTGTTCGCCACCCCCGGCTTCGGTGACACCATCGACTTCGACCACATCAAGCGGCACTACTACGAGGTGCACCGGGACATCAACCCGACAGGCGTGGTCCCCCTCGGCCCGGACCTCGTCAACTGGCTCTCCCCCCACGGCCGGGAAACCCTCGGCGGCCACCCCTTCGGCAAAGGCACTCCCCCCCAACCTCCCCTCCCCACCGAACAGGTCCCCCCCTCGCACACCCCGATCGGCTGACCCCGAGACCGACAGGCTGTCGATCATGGAGTTGTGGTGGCCCGCAAAGGTCTCGAACCAGCGCCAAGCGCCCACCACCACTCCATGATCGACACGGTGGTGGGCATGGGGGTGGGCACGGGGGTGGGCACTGAGAGGTGTCGCACATTCACGTGGGGTGTTCAAGAGTTAACACGATGGTCAATATAACCTGTTCAACTAGGGGGGTTCGGTGCCGCGATCTGCGGGCGGCTTCGGGCAGCACTGTCCTTTGTGGACTCCCCTGTTGAGAGGAACGAGCCTTGCGCAAGCTGGGTAGCACAGCCGCACGTCTGGGCGTACTCGCTGGTGTCCTCGCCGGTGCGCTCGCCACCACCCACGCCGCCGTCGCGGCCCCGGGCACTCCCGGCCCGGGGCGGGCCGCGCCCGCGCCGCTGCTGGCCGGTGGCCCGGAGGCCGCGCCGGACCGGTACATCGTCGTCCTCTCCGACAAGCCGGGCAGCGGCGAGCGCACCGCCCGCCTCGCCCGGACCAGCCAGTCCGCCGCCACCGCCGAGCGGGCCGGCGGCACCGTGCTGAACCGCTACACCCAGGTCCTCGACGGGTACGCCGCCGTCCTGCCACCGGCCGCCCTCGCCGCCGTCCGCAGCGACCCGAGCGTGCAGTACGTGGAGCGGGACACCCGCATCCACGGCGGGCTGACCAGCACCACCCCCAGCGGGGCCGGCCAGGCACCCGTCCGGACCGGGAAGTCGGCCCAGGCCGGCACCACGCCGCGCGGGAAGACGGCAGCCGGTGGGGTGTCGATCCAGGCGGTGCAGAGCAACCCGCCGTCCTGGGGGCTGGACCGCATCGACCAGCGCAACCTGCCGCTGAGCAACAGCTTCGGCTACACCTCGACCGGTTCCGGGGTGACCGCCTACATCGTCGACTCCGGCATCCGGGCCACCCACGTCGACTTCGGCACCCGGGCCGCCGGGGTCTACGACGCGGTAGGCGACGGCAACGGCACCAACGACTGCCACGGCCACGGTACGCACGTCGCCGGCACCATCGGCGGGACCACCTACGGGGTCGCCAAGTCGGTGACCCTCCGGGCGGTCCGGGTCCTCCAGTGCGACAACTCAGGGTGGAGCACCGACCTGATCGAGGGGGTCGACTGGCTGGCCACCAACCACGCGACCACCTCGGTGGCGAACTTCAGCCTCCAGGGCTACGGCACCTCCGCCAACACCTCGATCGAGAACCTGATCGACCACGGGGTGTACCCCGTCTTCATCGCCAACAACTTCAACACCGACGCCTGCACCAATGGCCCCCGCTCCACCCGGGGGATCACCGTCGCGGCGACCGACATCAGCGACAACCGGGCCTCGTTCTCCAGCTACGGGACCTGCGTCGACATCTTCGCCCCGGGGGTGGACATCACCTCCGCCGGCATCGCCTCGAACACGGCCGTGGCCAGCGGCTGGTCCGGCACCTCGATGGCCGCCCCGCACGTCACCGGCTGGCTGGCCCGCTACCGGCAGACCAACCCGACGGCCACCCTCGCCACGGCCAAGAGCGCGCTGATCGCCGCCGCCACCACCGGCAAGGTGGTCAACCCGGGCACCGGCTCCCCCAACCGCCTGCTCTACGCCGCGCCGTGACGCGTGCCGGCGGGGCCCCGGGTAGCCGCCCGGGACCCCGCCGGACCCGACCTCGACCCGCACCGAGCCGGGCGTCCGGTGATCCCGGACGCCCGGCTCAGTGCAACGACAGGCGTACGGCGGCGGTCAGCACCAACTGGGCCAGCGCCGCCGGCACCAGGACCAGCCAGCACAGTCGTTGGAGCTGGTCCTCCCGCAGTCGGGGGAACGAAACCCGGAGCCAGATGATCACGAACGAGACGGCGAAGACCTTCAGCAGGGTCCACAACCACCCGAGCTGGGCGTCGGCGAACGGCCCCTGCCAGCCACCGAGGAAGAGCACGGTGGTCAGCGCGGCGATCACCACGATGCCGACGTACTCGGCGAGCAGGAAGAACGCGAACCGCAGCCCGGTGTACTCGGTCATGTAACCGAAGACCAGCTCGGAGTCGGCCACCGGCATGTCGAACGGGGGCCGCCGGATCTCGGCCAGCCCGGCAACGAAGAAGACGATCATCGCGGGCGCCTGCCAGAACAGCCACCACGGCTGCCACGCCTCGACGATCCCGCCGAGGCTCAGCGTCCCGGCCGCCATCGCCACCGAGGCGGCGGCCAGCACCAGCGGCAGCTCGTAACCGAGCAGTTGGGCCGCCCCGCGCAACCCGCCGAGCAGGCTGTACTTGTTGGCCGAGGCCCACGCCGACATCAGCACCGCCACCACGCCGACCCCGACCACCGCCAGGACGAAGAACAGCCCGATGTCCAGCGGCTGCCCGACCAGGTCGTCCGGGCCGAGCGGGATCACCAGCAGCACCAGCAGATAGGGCACCAGGGCCACCACCGGGGCCAGCCGGAACACCGCCCGGTCCGCCTCGCGCGGGGTGATGTCCTCCTTCTGGACGAACTTGATCCCGTCGGCGACGAGCTGCGCCCAGCCGTGGAAACCACCGGCGTACATCGGACCGAGCCGGCCCTGCATGTGCGCCATCACCTTGTGCTCGGCCTGGCCGACGATCAGCGGCAGGGTGAGGAAGGCGACGAGCACCCCGCCGATCCGGATCACCAGCTCCAACCAGGTCGGCATCAGGCCGTACCCCCCTCGTCGCCGCCCTGGCCGCCGCGCGCCGGGCCGCCGGTCGGGCCGCCGGGGGTCGGGCCGCCGGTCGCCGCGGGTCCGTCGGAAGCCGGGCGATCGGTGGCTGCCGGGCCGTCGCCGGCAGCGCCGGGGCGGGGGGTACGCGGCGGACGGGCCCCCGGGGCGGATCGGGCCGGACGCTCCCGGGGCGGGCGGGCCGGGGCCGTCCCGGCAGCCACCGTCACCGGACCGGCCGGGGCCGGCACCACGCCCCACTCCCCCGGGGCGGGCACCCCGGGCGGGCGGACCGCCCGGCGACCGCCACCGGCCTCGGACTCGCCCGGCTCCTTCGCCCCCGGCCACGGTTTCGCCACCCGGGAGGCGAGCACGAACTCCTTGCGCAACGGGTGCCCCTCGAACTCCGGCGGAAGCAGCAGCGGGGTCAGCCCCCGGTGGCCGGCGAAGTCGACGCCGAACATCTCGTGGGTCTCCCGCTCGTGCCACGCCGCCCCGGGGAAGACGTCGACCACCGACGCCACAGTCGGTGTCTCCCTCGGCACCCGGGTCCGCAGCAGCACCCCGTGCCGGTGCCGGGTCGACCACAGGTGGACCACGATGTCGAAGCCGCCGGCCAACTCGTCGACGGCGGAGAGCCAGTCGAAGAAGTCGCAGCCCAGCTCGGCGTCGTCGCGTACCGCGCGGAGCGTGTCCGCCCAGGCCGTCGGGGGTACGTCGACGGTGGCCCGGGCATGGGCCTGCCCGCCGGACACCGACGCGGTCGCCTCGACCGGCGTGAGCAGCGCGACCACCCGCCGACCGACCTCTTCCGGAGTCATGCGGTCGATCCTATGGCCGTGGGCCCGGCCCCGGGTGCGCCCGTCCGGTCGTCCGCGCCCGACGGACATCTGCGTGGGCCGAGCGGGCGGGCTTCTGTGCTTCTGCCCGGCGGGCCGGCGCCCGGCGTCTGCCGCTTGCCAGGCGGGGCCTGGGCGGGCATCTGCGTGGGCCGAGCCGGGCTTTCCGTGCCTCTGCCCGGCGGGCCGGGGTGGGGCATCTGTGGCGCCTGCCGGGGCAGGGCAGGGCCGGGCATCTGTGGCGTTGCCGAGCGGGCCGGGGCCGGGCGGGGAAAGATGGGGCCGTGCGCGCTGTGACGGTGACTCCCGGGGTCCGCGACTCGCTGCGACTGGTGCAGGACTGGCCCGAGCCGGCGGCCGAGGAGGGCGCCATCCTGGTCGAGGCGCTCGCCGTCGGCATCTGCGGCACCGACCAGGAGATCATCGCCGGGGACTACGGCGAGGCCCCGCCCGGCCAGCGGGAACTGGTGCTCGGTCACGAGTCGCTCGGCCGGGTGCTGGAGGATCCGTCCGGCACCCTGCAGGCCGGTGACCTGGTGGCCGGCGTCGTCCGGCACCCCGACCCGGTGCCCTGCCCGAACTGCGCGGTCGACGAGTGGGACATGTGCCGCAACGGCCGGTACACCGAGCATGGGATCAAGGGGCTGTCCGGCTTCGCCCGGGACCGGTGGCGGGTGCAACCCAAGTTCGCCGTCGGGCTGGACCCGGTCCTCGCCCCGGTCGGCATGCTGCTGGAGCCGGCGAGCGTGGTGGCGAAGGCGTGGGACCACATCGCGCAGATCGGCACCCGGGCCGAGTGGAAGCCGCAGACCGTGCTGGTCACCGGAGCCGGGCCGATCGGGCTGCTGGCCGCCCTGCTGGCCGTCCAACGGGGGTTGTCGGTGCACGTGCTGGACCGCAGCACCACCGGCCCGAAACCGGACCTGGTCCGGGCGCTCGGCGCGACGTACCACACGGTGTCGGTGAACGAGCTGGACTTCGAGCCGGACGTGGTGGTCGAGTGCACCGGAGCACCGACGGTGGTGCTGGACGCCATGTGCAAGGTCGGCCCGGCCGGGATCGTCTGCCTGACCGGGGTGTCCAGTGGGGGCCGGACCATCGACTTCGACGCCGGGGCGCTCAACCGGGCGCTGGTGCTGGAGAACAACGTGGTGTTCGGCTCGGTCAACGCCAACCGGCGGCACTGGGAACTGGCCGCCCGGGCGCTCGCCCAGGCCGACCAGTCCTGGCTGAACTCGCTGATCACCCGTCGGGTGCCGGTGTCGGCGTACGCGCAGGCGTACGCGCACGCCGACGAGGACATCAAGGTGGTGCTGGAGTTCGGCCAGTGATCCCCGGTGGTGCGGCTCAGATGCCGGGGAGCCGGCCGTTACGGAACAGGTCGACGAAGAGCTGGTGGTCGGTGCGGGCCCGGACCCCGTACGCGTGGGCGAACTCGACCAGGTGCCCGACGAAGCCCTCGGTGTCCTCGCCGATCGCCGCGACGATCGCCTCCTCGGTGGAGTAGTCCACCAGGTCGTGACTGGACTCGTCGTCGGCGACCGAGTGCATCCGGGCCACCGCCCGGCCCAGGTCGGCGAGCACCCCGGCCAGTTCCTCGGGCTCGTTGACGTCCGACCAGTCCAGGTCGGCGGCGTACGGGGAGACCTCGGCGACGAGCTGACCGGCCCCGGCCAGCTCGGTGAAGCCCAGCCACGGGTCGGCGTGCGCCTGCAACGCCCGTTGCGACTCGGCCGTCCGGTGGCCCTGGTGCCGGAAGTAGCCCCGGACCCGTTCGTCGTCGACATGCCTGGCCACCGCTGGCACCTGCGCCTGCTTCATGTAGATGACCACGTCGTTCTCCAACGCCTCGGTGTGCCCCTCCAGCAGCAGGTTGTACGACGGCAGCCCGGCCGAACCGATGCCCACCCCCTTGCGCAGCACCACGTCCTTGATCTGGGTGGCGACCGGACGCAACCGGGCCGTCGCCTCGGGCAACGTGCCCAGGTACCCGGTGAACGCGGCGCAGACCTGCTCCCGGGTCTCCCCGTCGATCTCGTAGACCCCGTCGCCGAGGGCGAACCGCCGCTCGTAGTTGTCGACGGTGGTCTGCGCGGCCAGCAGGTCGACCCGGGTGCTCAGCCGGGCCTGCTGGAGCACCCGGCGCAGCACCCCGTCGGCGTTGTCCAGGGTGATCGACCCGATCGCGTCGTCCCCACCGGCGGCGATGGCCCGCAGCTCGGTCAGGTACGACCGGGCGAAGCCGGTGACCAGCTCACCGATCGCCCGGTCGGACAGCGCCTTGGCGTAGCCGAGCAACGCCACGCTCGCCGCAAGCCGCTTGAGGTCCCAGGAGAACGGCCCGACGTACGCCTCGTCGAAGTCGTTGACGTTGAACACCAGGTGCCCGGAGCCGTTCATGTAGGTGCCGAAGTTCTCGGCGTGCAGGTCGCCGTGGATCCACACCCGGCTGGTCCGCTCGTCGAGGAACGCGTCGTCGGCGAAGTCGCCGCGCTGGTCGGCGTAGAACAGCGCGGCGCTGCCCCGGTAGAAGGAGAACGGCGACGCCGCCATCTTGCGGAACTTGCGACGGAACGCCGCCGGATCGAGCGCCATCGACGCGCCGAACTCCTCGCTCAACACGTCGACGATGAAGGCGGACCGCTTGTCCGCAGAGTCGTTCATGCCCGCACGCTAACCCCCACCCACCACCCCACCCTCCCCATCCCCGGCGCCCCGCCCTGTCCCCCGCGCCAAGCCCTGTCCCCGGCGCCCCGCCCTGTCCCCCGCGCCCAGCCCTGTCCCCCGCGCCCAGCCCTGTCCCCGGCGCCCCGCCCTGTCCCCGGCGATCAAGAGGTTTACGTCAACCTTCCGCCGAAAGCTGACCCAAACTTCTTGATCACCGCGCCGAGCGACAACCGGATCACTCGGCCAGCCCCACCGGCGCTGCCCCGCCCGCGCTGGCTGGGCTGGGGCTGGCTGGGCTGGTGATAAAGAGGTTTGGGTGACGATTCGGGGTGGCGGTGACG